>NZ_JAPEVI010000001.1:300000-533999 GCF_026240905.1 Roseibium salinum | reverse complement strand
CGTCTTCGGGCCGGAAGCGCTCTTTCCCTTCGCACCGGAACGCAAATACACGCCGGTCGATGCGCCGAAGGAAAAACTCTTCGCGCTGCGCAATCATCTCGGCTTCAGCCGCAGCGTGATCGTTCAGGCAACCTGCCACGGCAGCGACAACCGGGCTCTTGTCGATGCGCTCACCGCGTCCGAAGGCACCGCCCGCGGTGTCGCCGTCCTCCGCAAGGACATCACCGATGCTGAGCTGCAGGAACTGGACCGGGCCGGCGTCAGGGGTGTGCGGTTCAACTTCGTCAAACGCCTCGTCGATACGACACCGAAGGAGGTGTACCGCGAAATCGCCGAGCGGGTCGTGCGCCTCGGCTGGCACATCGTCGTCTATTTCGAAGCGCAGGATCTTGAGGATCTGACGCCGTTCCTCGTTTCGTTGCCGGGGATCGTCGTCGTCGATCACATGGGACGGCCGGACGTCCCGGCGGGAGCGCAGTCAGCTTCCTTCGCCGCTTTCCGGACGCTGATGGCCGATCACGAGAATATCTGGGTCAAGGTTTCCTGCCCGGAACGCCTTACGGCTGCCGAACCGCCCTATGACGATGTCGTGCCTTTCGCGCGCACGCTGGTCGAAGCGTTCCCGGATCGCGTTCTTTGGGGGACCGACTGGCCCCATCCGAACATGAAGTCCCACATGCCGGATGATGGCGTGCTGGTCGACGTCATCCCGAAAATCGCTCCGACACCGGCGCTGCGGCGAGCCCTTCTGGTGGACAATCCGATGCGGCTCTACTGGCCGGAAGAGATCGGAGGCCGGTCATGAACGGCGACGGAACGAGAAGCACACGTCCGGTCGACTGGGTCATTGCCGTCCTCGCGACGACGATGTGCGTTGCCTGCATCCTGTGGAACATAGAGGCGCCCACCCGCCTGGGCGTTGCGATCCTGACGCAGCAATATATGGCCTTTCAGCTCGGACTGGCCCTGACCATCGCCTATCTGCGCTTCAACGGAAAGGGCGAGGAAACGTCGAAGGTCGGCTGGACCGATATGGCCATTGCGGTCACGGCGTTTCTTGTCCTGATGTATGCCGCGCTCGACTTCAGCTGGCTTTTGAAGGAGCAGTCGTACCGGCCGTGGCAGATCACGGTGATCGGAACAGTTGTGACGATCGCGGTGATGGAAGGCATCCGGCGCAGGGCAGGCTGGATGCTCTTTTCTATCGTCGCGGTGTTCCTGGTGTATGCGCTCTTTGCAGACAAGGTTCCAGGGCGATTGATCGGCAAGGAACTTAGCCCGGTCCGGCTCGTCCAGTATGTCGGCTTCGATCCGAGCGCGGTGTTTTCAATGCCGCTGGCGGTCGGCACGATCATCGTTCTCCTGTTCGTCTTCTTCGGCCGCCTGTTGTTCGCGGCCGGCGGTGGCAGCTTTTTCACCGATCTTGCCATGGCTGCGACCGGAAACACCCGTGGCGGCAGCGCAAAGATATCGGTTGTCGGTTCCGCTCTGTTCGGTTCGATTTCGGGCAGTGCCGTGTCGAACGTGGTCACGACGGGTGTGGTCACCATTCCGCTCATGGAGCGCGGCGGTTATACCAAGAAGGATGCGGGCGCGATTGAAGCCGTCGCCTCGACAGGTGGTCAGCTGACCCCGCCCATCATGGGGGCGGCCGCCTTCCTGATGGCCGAGTTTCTCGACATTTCCTACATGATCGTCGCCGCCGCGGCGCTGCTTCCGGCAATGCTCTACTATCTGGGCGTCTTCGTGCAGGTCGACCTGATCGCCGGCCGCGACCGTATCCAGGCGGCAGATGAGGTGGGCATGACGACCCGGCAGGTGCTGGCGGAAGGATGGCATTTCGGCCTTCCCTTTGCGGTGCTGCTGGGGGCTCTCTTCTGGTGGCGGCTGGATCCTGAAGATTCCGCGCTTCTCGCCTCGATCGCGATCGTACTCGTTGGTTTCCTGCGTGGATATCGCGGCCAGCGCCTGACCCTGAAAACCTTCGGCCGGGTGTTCATCGATACCGGAATTGGCATGGTGGATCTCATCCTGGTCGTTGCCGCCGCCGGCTTCGTCATTGGCATCCTGAACGTGACCGGTTTGGGCTTTGCCCTCACGCTGGTGCTCGTCGACACTGTCGGTTCGAACGTGGTTCTGCTCCTGCTGATTTCTGCCGTGATCTGCGTGATCCTCGGCATGGGCATGCCGACCTCCGGCGTCTATGTGCTGCTTGCTGCCCTCGTCGCACCGTCGCTGGTCGAGGCGGGGATTCAGCCGATCGCGGCGCATCTCTTCATTCTCTATTTCGGCATGATGTCGATGATCACGCCGCCGGTGGCCCTCGCTGCCTTTGCGGCGGCAACGATCACAAAGGCCGATCCGCTCGCAACCGGCCTCGCGGCGATGCGGGTCGGCTGGGCGGCATTCATCCTGCCATTCGTCTTCGTCGCCTCACCGGCGCTACTTCTCGACGGTACCCCGGTGGAAATCGCCCTGACCACTGTGCTGACTGCCGTCGGCATAACGGCAGTGACCGCAGGCATCGTCGGGTTCTGGAGCCGGGATCTCGGCATCGCCATGCGCATTGCCCTGGTTCTGGCCGGACTTCTCGCACTGCCGCTCGGCTTCCTGCCGGCGATGGACGAGGTGCATATCATGGCTGCCATCGCGGCGATCTTGCTGGCAATCGCAATCAAGGTGCAGGTGCGAAAGCCCGTCAGCAACGGGGAAGCATCGTGAACGTCGTGGATTAACCGCGAACCGATCAAAAGGGAGGAATAGAAATGAAGAACCTGACCAAGCGAATGACCGTGAGCCTGTTCTGCCTGCTCGCAGGAGGAGCGGCGGCACATGCGCAGGTGGTGACGATCGCGACGGGCGCTCAAGGCTCGCTCGCATATAACTCGGGTCAAGCCGTGGCAAAGGTAGCCAACGACGTCGGCATAACGGCCCGCACCCAGCCTCTGGTCGGCTATCTGCCCTTGATCAACAACGGCGAGGTGGATTTCGGATTTTCGAACGGCGTGGAAGTGGAATACGCTGCTGCGGGAACAGGGAATTACGACAGGACCCATCCGGAACTGCGGCTCGTCGGGACGATGTTTCCCCTGACCACCGGGCTTATGGCGCCTTGCGATCTCGGCCTGAAGACAATCGCGGATGTGAAGGCGAAAGCTTCCGAGCTGCGCATCGCTTCCGAATATACATCGTCGACCATCATTCCGTTCTACATTGCCGGCGGCCTCGCCAATGGCGGTCTCACCTATGACGACTTCCAGAAGGTGCCGGTCGCCAGCTTCGTTGCCGGCATTGATGCACTCGGCGATGGACTGGTCGATATCGCCCTGGTGAGCCTCAATGCGGGGGCCGGGCAGCAGGCGGCCGTCAAACTCCAGTCGCGCGGCGGCCTGTGCTACATCTCGCAGGATGCTTCGGAAGAGGGCCTTGCGGCCTTCAAGGAATACCTGCCGGCGGGAGAGCTCGTCACGCTGCCGCAAAACGAAAACGTCAATGGCCTGCAGAACTCCGACGCGATCATCATGGACATCCCCTGGATGATGCTGACCAGTTCCGCCGTCGATGAGGAGCTTGTCTACACGATCACCAAGGCGGTCGCCGAGAACAGGGATGCCCTGAAGGCATCGTTCGGCGCCTTCGGCCGGGCAAAAACGGAAAAGATGGCACCGCGCAACGCGGTCGAGTATCACCCTGGTGCAGTCAGATATTACCAGGAAGCCGGCATTCCGCTCGGCCAGTAAACCCTTCGGAAGGCCGCTGAAGCGGCCTTTCTCTCAAACACTTCAGTCCGATCGGGAAACTTGGAAAATGATGACGAAACTTGCCGCGGCCGATGGCCATCAGTTCGAGTGCTGGATTGAACCCGCCGTGGGAAATCGAAGGGGCGGGATTGTCATCTTGCAGGAAATTTTCGGGATTACCGACCAGTTGAAAGGCGTCGCGAGGCGCTATGCGCAACTCGGCTACGAGATTGCCATCCCGGCTCTTTTCGACCGCAAGCAACCCGGCGCCGTGATCCCCTTCGACCAGGCTCTGCGGGGGCGGGACATGATGCTTGCCTCCGATCTTTCCGAGACCATGGCCGACGTCGAGGCGGCCGTTGACCACCTGAAGGCGAACGGTGGCAAAGTCGCGGTGATCGGCTTCTGCTGGGGCGGCGGCCTTGCCATCCGCGCGGCCCAGAAACTGGAGATCGGCGGGGCGGTCGCCTTTTACGGAACCCGACTGCCGCAATATCTCGACAGGCCCTTGAAGGCACCGGTGCTCGGACATTTCGGCACCACGGACGACCACGTTCCGCCGGAGATGCTCGAACAGGCAAAGGCCTATCTGCCGGAACTCGAAGTTCATATGTACGAAGCGGGCCACGCCTTTGCGAACGACGCCCGCCCGGCCTATGTGCCGGAGGCTGCCGATCTCGCCCATGCGCGGACCGAGGCGTTTTTGCAACGGGTGCTTTAGGGTACGGGCAGGCAGGACGAGCGGCCGCGCGTCTTCTGGCAATCCGTTCGCTGCAGTCGTCTATAGAATAATACAAGCGGCATCCCGCCGTCGGCGATCGCGTTCGGGCAAGCGTTGTCCGGGCACCTGATGTTGGGGCAAAACCTGCGTTGATGCCCGGCAATAGCAAAAACTTATATATGTGGGCGGCCATTTGAATTGGCGTGAGCCGGCGCGGCGCGGGAATATCCTCCCAGTCATTAACATGGGAAACTGATATGCCTGCAAACAAGACCGCACTTGTCATCAGCGCTCACGCGGCCGATTTCGTGTGGCGCTGCGGAGGCGCAATCGCGCTTCATGCGGCACTGGGATACGACGTCACGGTCCTTTGCCTGTCCTTCGGCGAGCGGGGCGAAAGCGCCAAGCTCTGGAAACAGGAGGGCATGACGCTTGACCGCGTCAAGGATGCCCGCCGCGCCGAAGCGAACAGGGCCGCCGAAAAGCTCGGCGTCCATGACCTCGTTTGCCTCGATCTCGGCGACTATCCGCTGGAGCTCACGCGTGAAGACAAGAACAGCGTCGTCGAGGTGATCCGCAAGGTGCAGCCGCGCTTCATGCTGAGCCATTCCAAATACGACCCCTACAACACGGATCACATGTACGCGACCCAGGTGGCGCTCGAGTGCCGAATGATCGCGCAGGCCTGGGGCCATAACCCGGGAGAAAAAGTACTCGGCGCCCCGCAGCTTTATCTCTTCGAGCCGCACCAGACAGAGCAGATGTGCTGGAAACCCGACACATTTCTCGACATCACGCCCGTCTGGGACAAGAAGCGTGCGGCCATCGAATGCATGGAAGGCCAGGAGCACCTGTGGGAGTATTACACCCGCGTTGCGATCAATCGCGCCAATCACTTCAAGCGCAATTCCGGTGGCCAGTCCGGTGGACGGGACTGCAAATACGCCGAAGGCTTCGAGTCGATCTTCCCGCGTACCGTCGATGAACTCTGATTTGACCACGGGCTTTGCATGACGGAAGCACGAAGAAATGAGCAAACGGAGAGGCGTCGTGGGGACCTGCGCCACCGCGTGGCCCGTCGCCGATGTTCAAGAACCTGCGACGACGATCGGTGTCGAGACGCCTCGCCGCCTCACGGGCTCGCGACTGCTACCACTATGAGGATTTCGGAGCCGATGGTGCCGATTGTAGCGGTGACGAGAACGGTCACTCCTGGGCCTCCGTCCAGATGGCTAGCTCGTTGCCATTGGGGTCGGCGAAATGGAACCGCCGCCCGCCCGGAAAGGGATAGATTTCGCGCAGAATCTTCCCGCCCGCCTGCCGGACAGCCTCAACCATGGCCGGGAGATCGCGCGCATAAAGCACGACGAGCACGCCGGGCGCGTTGACCGGCGCGCCGGCTTCTCCGTTGAAGCCGCCTTCCACACCGGCGCCGGTGAAGCTCACATAATTCGGCCCCCAGTCCTGGAACTGCCAACCGAAGAGCACTTCATAGAAGCGCTTTGTCGCTTCAGCATCGACAAGGGGGAATTCGATATAGTTGATGGACTTGTCCACGTTGGCCATGGCCTGCTCCTGCGTTGCTTCGAAACTGCATGGCACATCATCTAGTATTTCCATATCTGGAACTACCTGTCTTTAATGATAGGATCATTCCAAATATGGAAAGTTAGATGCCCAGCTATGATGCCATTGCGATCTTCGTTCAGGTCGTCCGTTCCGGCAGCTTCACCGATGCCGCAAAGACGCTTTCGACGCCGCTGTCCACCGTCAGCCGCAAGGTGGCCGAGCTTGAGGCGGCTCTCGAGGTGCAGCTTCTCGACCGCTCGAAGCGCAGAATCAGGTTGACCGAGGCCGGTACGGACTACTTCGAGCTGTGCAAGAAGGGGCTCGATGCACTCGTCCTAGCCAATCGAACGCTGCGTGACCGGCAGACCGACACTGCGGGCACGGTTACCATAACGGTTCCGCCCAACCTTGCCGAAATCCTGTTTCTGGAGCCGATCGAGACGTTCCTGCAGCGCTACGGCCAGGCACGCATTCGCATGTTCGTCTCCGAGCGCATGCTGGATTTCACTGACGATGCCATCGACCTTTCCTTCCGGGTCGTTCGGCCCACCCGGCCCGATCTCGTGATCAGGAAGCTCATCACCCACCGCCACCGTCTCGTTGCAGCACCCGCCTATCTGGCGGTCAATCCGCTCCCGCGGGAACCTCGGGACCTCTCCGGACACCGCCGCCTGGGCTTCGGATTCCAGGAGCGAGGAAGCGTCACGTGGCCGCTATCGAAAAGCGGCTCGTGCCAGGAACTCACCTTTGAGCCCGATCTTGCCCTCAACGACTACGCCGGGCTGAAGGCCGCGGTGCTCCGCGGACTCGGCATCGGCGAGTTGCCGGGCCTTCTGTGCGGGAAGGACATCGATGCCGGTCGCCTCACGGAAGTTCTCCCGCAGTGGCGCTTTCCCGATATCACGGTCTATGCCGTTCACACCGGCAGCCCCGGTCTCTCCAGGCTCGCGCGCCTGTTCCTCGACATCATGGTCGAAAGCCTCAAGGTCGGGAAGGGATAGGGGAGGCAGTTGCGAAGCCGATCGGCTTCGGGGCCTCTCGCCGGATCACATCGCAGAGAGCCCTTCGTTGAGCCCCAAGGGCGAATAAGCGCGCGGGAACCGACTGTTCCCGGTCCAGAAAGTGCCTCACTTTCTCTATCTTGCCGTCCTACCGCAATCCAAACAAATCCAAACTCATCAGAGACTTCGTACAATAATCGCAAAACATATCCGCACTCGGTCAAACTCCGCAAATTTTGTCCGCACCTATCCGCACAAATCGTTACAAGTCTTTGTTTTTTGACAAGTTTTGATAAGTGAAATTCACATTTCGCCAATTTTTCTTGCGAAAACAGAGGTCTAACTCGGAATGTCCAAAAACAGCGCTACATAGTAAAACATAGCAAAACTCGTCCAACACTACTTTCCGCCCGAAAACTCAATGAACCAGGCTTGACGGCGGCGAAAAGGAAATTTTGAGAGCGGGCAGGGCCGGCGAATGGCCCCTGAGCGAGCCTATTGGCTCGAGCACCCTGAAGTAGCCTCTGCGCGCGCCTCGCCCGAGACTGGCGAAAAGACGCCTCCATTGATGCGGTCCAGCGACATTGTGGTAACGGTTCCAAGCGGGCGATCGAATCGCGTCGCGAGGGCACTGCTACTGCCCTTCAAACCTCCATCTCCAGCAACACCGAGGCGAGGCATTTTCCGTGAGCGTCCAGAGCCAGGGAGCGGGTGACGCCGCCGCTCAGAGCGCCTTGGATGACGAAGTTGAGGGCGTGAAGTTGGGGAAGGACATAGCGGGTAACGGAGCTGACGTCGCGATAGCCAAAATGGCTGGCGACGCGGGCCTCCGTGACTTGCTCTTCAATCAAGCGCCAGTCTTCGCGGCGGTAGGCTATCACCGAGATGTTGGAGGTGTCGCCCTTGTCTCCTGTTCGCGCGTGGGCAAGTTCATGCAACTTCATCTCGGGCCTCCGTGATTTCGTGCTCGATTCGAGCGAGATTTCGCGGCACGGTCGTCGAGGCTATGCCGAAAATTTCACGAACAGTCCTGGTGACGCCACCGCCTCCGGCGGGGCCGCAAAGATAGAGGCTTTCGACCTCTTCGGCGACCCGCGCCGCCGTCAAGCGATCAACGCAGCGTGCAGCATAGCGCACTCGGATTTCGGCCGGTTCCGAGCGGCTCGCGACTGCGCCGGGTACGACAGAGTTCAGACCAATCAGGTCTCCGCGATCCTCGGCGATGGTGTCGCGGCAGCCGGCCATCCGCTCGCGCACCAGTTCCAGCGCAAGCTGCCCGCGAGCGACGCAATTCGCACCGCCATAGGAGATCTGGCCTTCGCCAAGCCAACCGTCATGGTATCCGACGGAGACTTTGAAGCTGCCCGAAGCAGGAGTGCCCGAGGCACCCTTTACCGCGACCCGGTCCGGGCCGACCTCATCCAGGGTGACACGCGAAAAGTCGGCGACGACGTCCGGCTGCAGATAGCGGGCCGGATCGTGGATCTCGTAGAGCAATTGCTCCGTGCAGGTGGCGCGGCTGACGAGACCGCCAGTGCCGGGAAGCTTCGTGATGACCGCATTGCCGTCGGGAGAAACTTCTGCAAGTGGGAAGCCGATATTGGCGAGATCGGGCACGAACTTGCAACCGGGGTCGGCGAAATAGCCTCCGGTGACTTGTGCGGTACATTCCAGCAGGTGGCCTACTAACGTACCGCGGCCGAGCCGTTCCCAGTCATCCATTGCCCAACCGAAACTGTGAACCAGCGGCGCCAGGAAGAGAGCGGGGTCTGAAGCTCGGCCGCAGATGACAACATCCGCGCCGGCTTCCAGTGCGGCGACGATGCCCTCGCAGCCGATATAGGCATTGGCCGAGACGAGCCTGTGCCCGAGTTCGGAGGCCGGCCGCCCGGTTTCGACAAGCACGTGGGATCCGATGCGATCAAGCACGTCGTCGCCCGTGACGGCGGCGATCTTCAGCGGCAGGCCGAGTTCCCGCGCGATGCGGCGCACGCATGCAGCAGCGGCCTTGGGATTCTGCAGCTCCCATATTGGTGACGATCCGGGTGCCATTGCGGCTGCAGGCGGGTAGGACCGCGCGCATCCGGCGTTCAAGCAGTGGGTCGAAACCGGCTTCCGGGTCATTGAGCCTGGCCTGCTGGGCAAGAGCGATGGTGCGCTCGGCAAGACACTCGAATACGAGAAAGTCGAGCTCGCCACGTTCTGCGAGATCTGCCGCCGGTTCGATCCGGTCGCCTTGAAATCCGGCTCCGGCGCCTATTCGGACAATACTCATGCCAATGCTTTTCGCTGATGGCGGCCGCAGGCGCGCGCACCGAGGAAGATTGCCAGTGCGACGAACGGCGTGACAGGGTGCGGCCAGATGGCCAGGGCGATTACAAGAAGCAGCAGCGCGATGTCGAGAGGGCGCCTCCCGGTGAGCGGCGCCGCTGCCAACAGGGCGGGCACTGCGAGAACGAGCGCGAAACCCGCCGCAGCAGCTTCGAGAACCGCGAAGAAGCCGCCGCGCATTGTCATGCCCGGGTAGAGCAGTAACAGGAAGGGCACCAGATAGGTCACCGCACCGAGCCGCACGGCTTCGCCGGCAGCCGGTAGCCAGTTGGTGTTGGCTATCCCCGCGCCCACAAAGACGGCGACGCAGACCGGCGGAGTGATGACCGAGATCGTGGCGAAATAGAAGACAAAAAGATGGGCGGCAAGCGGGTCGACGCCGACCGCTGTCATGGCGGGAGCAAGCACTGCCGCCACCAGCACATAGGCGGCGGTGGTCGGCAGGCCCATGCCCATGATCAGGCATACGACGCCTACGATGATCGCGACCAGTACGGTGGAATCGCCCGCCAGCGTCACGATCAGGGAAGAGAGCGTTACGCCGATGCCGGTTAGGTTGATCATCGAGACCAGAACCTGGGCACCGGCGAGCAGCACCCCGATGATGACCATGCCCTTGCCGGCGTCCTCGAGTCCGGCGATCACCCGCTCGGCCATTTCGCGCGGCGAGAGCCGGAAGGACTGGGTCGCAACGAAGGCGATGAGGAGACCGACAATGCCATAGAAGGCCGAAGTGGCAATGGAGCGGCCCAGCCAGATGCCGACACCCAGTCCTGCGAGGGCTGCCAGGATGGGCAGCACGCGCCGGGGCGCGGCGATGCTTCTCCAGTCGGGAAGCTCGTCCTCCGGGACGATCGCAAACCCGCGCCGGAGTGCGACGAAATGCACGGTCACAAAGACGGAGACGTAGAACATGATGGCGGGCAGGATCGCGCCGACGACGATTGTGACGTAGGAGATGCCCAGGATTTCGGCCATGACGAAGGCGGCGGCACCCATGATCGGCGGGGCGATCTGACCGCCGGTTGACGCAACGGCCTCCACTGCGGCGGCAAAGGGTCGGGGATAGCCGAGGCGGATCATCATCGGGATGGTGAAGTTTCCGGTCGTGGCGACGTTCGCCACAGCCGACCCGGAAATCATGCCGAACAAGCCGCTGGCGATGGTGGCGATCTTTGCGGCGCCGCCCGGCTGGCGCCCGCCCAGACGCATGGCGAGGTCCATGAAAGCCTGTCCGCCACCCGTGTGCAGCAGCAATGCGCCGAAGAGAACGAAAGCAGCGATGACGGTTGCGGCGACGCCGGTCAGCATGCCCCAGATACCCAGATCGCCAAGGAAGATGGTTTCGGTAACGAAGGCAGCATCAAAGCCCCTGTGGCCGAGGGGCCCGGGAAGATAGCTGCCCAGGAGCGCGTAACAGAGTCCCAGCACAACGAGGACCGGAAAGATCAGACCGACTGTGCGCCTGCCGAGCTCCAGCACCGACAGAACGAGCCCCAATGTCAAGGCTTTGTCGAGCTTGGTGGCCCAGGGCAGGGAGGTCATGATTTCATCGTAGTTCCATACCACGTAAGCACAGGCCGCCGCCGTTACCGCGCAGAGGGCAAGATCGATGGCGATCCCGAGCGGGCGCCACGGCTTGCCGGCGCCCAACGGGTAGAGCGCGTAGCCAAGGGTGCAGACCAGTGCGAGGAAGACCGCACGTTGGATCAGGCCCTCGAAGGGTCCGGTGGCTGCGGTGTAGAATACGAAGGCCCCGACGAGGATCGCCAGTGCCTTCTGAGTGCGCTCGAGCGTCATGACGGATCAGTTGCCCGGTGTCAGCTTTTCGGGGACTTTGTGGCCGTTCTCTTCGAACCACCGCACGGCCCCGGGATGCAGGGGTATCGTGGCGTAATCCAGCGTCATCTGTGCGAGATCGGCATCCTTCAGGCTTGCCATGGCATTGGCCTGCGCCTTTTCGTCAGCCATGATCGCCGACACGATCTTGTAGGCGGTTTCATCGTCCAGCGATGCCGGGGCCGCAACACCTACACCGAAGCTCCAGGTGGTATAGGCCGGAATGCCTTCCGCCGCGCCCGCGGGGATGTCCACCACCGAGATGTCGGGCATTTCCTTGCGCAACTTGTCGGCCTGCTCCGCGGAGAGCCCGATCACGCCGATATCGACGGAGGTAGCAATGTCCATCGTCGAGCCGTCAAGCTTTTGTCCGGAGCCGGATTTGACATAGCCCGCAACCCGGTTGTCCTTGATCGCGCCGACGATGTCGGTGGTGGAGCCACGCACATAGTCGGCCGCAAGACCCAGCGTGTCGAAAACCGCCTCCGTGGTCGCCTCGGTGCTGGAACCCTTGATCCCCGGGTTGAAACGCACCCCAGCCAGATCCTCCAGCGTTTCAACACCGGCGTCTGCGCGGACGACCACGTTCTGGGGCGCGTTTGTGTAGACCCAGAGCAGTCGCAGATCCTGCGGCTTGCCGTCGAACGCGTTCGTGCCGGACGTTGCGTGCTGTGCCGTATTGGTGGTCACCAGGCCGAGGTCGACCTGCCCACGCGCCATGCGGCGAATATTGTCCATGGTCGCGCCAGTCTCGACGACGGAAGCGTTCAGCCCTTCTGCGTTTTCATTGATAAGCTGGCCGACGGCGACGAAATAGCCGTAGTGGCTGGATGAGGCAGACGTGGAACCGATCAGCAGGTCCTGGTCCTGCGCCAGCGCGGGACCGGTCAGCATCGCGGCACCCAGCAGGGTCATCAGTGCATGTTTCATAATTTTCCTCCCTTGATCTCCCGATCTGGGACCCATCGAAGAGGATGCATGAAGGTATCTGTTGCGAAAAGTGAAGTTAACTGCACAATTAGTGCATGAATCGCAACATTGTGGATCTATCGGATTATCAGGCTGTGCTCGCCCTGGCGCGGGCTGGGTCATTTCGCGTGGCGTCGGATGCACTCGGGCTGTCCCCCTCAGCGATGTCGCGGCAAATCGCGGCGCTGGAAGAGCGCCTCGGAGCAAGGCTGTTCGACCGGGACACGCGCAACGTGAAACCCACCGACTCCGGAAAGGCGCTTGCCCGTGTTGCCGAACGCGTGCTCAATACCGCGCAGGACGGGATGGCGGAATTCGATGCGCACCTGTCCGCCCGCAATGGACACCTGACGATAGCCGGGCTGCCTTCAGTGACGGCGGGGCTGCTTCCGGGCCTCTTGAAGAGCTTCACGACCCGCTATCCGGATATCGACCTTCAGATCATGGACACGCTGTCGGGCAACGTGCTGGAAGCAGTGGAGTCGGGAACAGCGGACATTGGCTTCACCGCAGGCACGGTCTCGGCGCGCAGCCGCCTGTCGTTTCAGGCCCTCCTGGACGATGCCTTCGTTGCCATCGGCGCACCTGACGGGCCGCTGGCTGAGGAACGGCCATTCAAATGGGCCGAGGTTGCAGAAATGCCGTTCATCGCGATGGCAAAGGGAACCAGCGTGCGGGAGTTGCTGGACGGGGCCTGCATGCGCATTGGCATTCAGCTCAACCCACGATTTGACGTATCGCATCTTGCGACGGCCGGAGCGCTTGTCGCGGAAGGCCTGGGAGTGACGGCACTGCCAAGTCTGACCCTGCCTGTGCTGCGGACGGAGTCGCTGATCCTCCGCGAAATAGAAGATTTCGGCGTGCGTCGCAGGATTGGGCTTGTCAGGCGCTCCGGGCACTCGCTCTCACCCTCTGCGGAAGCATTTCTGGCACATGTGAGGGAACATAAACTCCAGAAGAGCCAGTGGCGAACAATCGCGTAGCGTGCGTTCCAGTCCCTTGGGTACACCAAGATCGAGAACATCACGGGAATTCGAATATGGGACCCCATTTTTACACCTGAGACAATTCATGCACACGGCCTGGTTCTTCTGCATGCAGCCGGTGTAAGGACCGGCCACATTCTAAAAAGTCACAATGGCCTTGATCAAAGCTTCCCGGTCTTTTGCCAGGTCGTTGATCCTGGACTGAAGATCTTCGAAACGAACGGTCAGCGTGCACAGCGCATCCGTGTCGATCCGGCTCGCACGAATTGCCGACATGACGGCTTCAAAATCTTCTCCTGTTGCGTTCCGGCTGCCGATAATCTGGGTCTCGCGCTTGTGGAACTCCGGGTCGCTGAAGCAGATGGTCTCTTTCACCACACTCACAAGCACGTACCGGCTGCCGTGCGCGAGCAAGGAAAATCCTGCCTCGATGGCTTGGGCATTGCCGGTTGCGTCGAAAATCACGTCGAAGCCATCCTGCAGCGGAGCGGACAGAATGTCGTTTCCGACAAGATGGGTATCCTTGAAGCCAAATTTTTCCGTGGCCTGGTTCAGCCGCGTCCGGCTCACATCCAGAAGATGGACCTCGGCTCCCGAAAGCCGGGCGAAGAGGGCGGTTCCTATGCCAATGGGTCCTGCCCCGGTGACCAGGACCCTGTCTTCGCCAGAGAGCGCCGCCCGGCGCACGGCATGTGCACCGATTGCCAGGAACTCCACCATAGCCGCCTGAAGGTCCGTAAGACCGGTTGCCGGATAAAGATTCTCTTGCGGAACGGCGATACGGGCACACAGTCCCCCATCCCGATGAACGCCAAGCACCTCGATATTGCTGCAGCAGTTCGGCTTGCCCCGCCTGCAGGCCCGGCAGGCGTTGCAGGACAGGTACGGATTGACCACCACCAGCTGACCTTGGGACCAGGTCCCGGTGGTTTCCGCCACCCTGCCGCTCAACTCATGACCGATGACACGCGGATAGTTCAGAAACGGATGTTTGCCTTCCAGGATATGATAGTCGGTGCCGCAAATACCGACGGCTTTGATATCCACGAGTGCCCAGCCGTCCGGCGCGCTTTCCGGCATGTCCCGCGTTTCAATCCTGAACACGCCCGGTTCAACAACGGTGCCGCATTCCATCGAACGTGCCGCCGCAGGGTACTTGGTCTTTTCGATGTTCATTGAACGGCTTTCCGGCTCCTCGGAACCCAGTCCTGGGGCAGTTCACCCTTGATGATAAGGCTCAGGATATCGTCCGTGGTCACGTCTTCAATCCGGTGCGAACCGACTTCCCGGCCCTTGTTCATGACGATGACGCGGTCGCACAGTTCGAACACGTCATGCATGTCGTGGCTGACCAGAAGGATACCAATACCCTCGTCGCGCAATTGCCTGATCAGGGATCCGACCATGGCCGTTTCCGAAGGGCCGAGAGCGGCGGTCGGCTCGTCCATGATCAGGATCTTGACGTCAAAATAGATCGCTCTGGCGATGGCAATAACCTGGCGTTGGCCACCTGACAGGCTGGACACCGGATCGTTCAGGTTCTTGAAATTCGGATTAAGTCTTTTCAGAACGCGGACGGCCTCGGCCATCATCCTGGTATCGTCCAGATTGCCGAACCTTGTCTTCAGTTCCCGGCCGAGAAACAGGTTGGCGGGAGCGTTCAAGTGATCGGCGAGGGCGAGGGTCTGGTATATGGTTTCAATACCCAGATCGCGCGCATCGTGAGGCGAATGAAATTCGGCGATTTCACCGTTCACCCTGATCGTCCCCTCGTTGGGTATCATCGCGCCGGACAGGATCCGCATCAGACACGACTTGCCCGCTCCATTGTGGCCGAGAACGCCCACGACTTCACCCGGATAGAGTTCAAGGGAGACGCCGTTCACGGCCCTGATGCCGCCAAAGTGCTTTTCGATTGCGTCCATCTGCACCAGTGGTGCCACGAACTGAACATCTGGTTTCATGTTCCCTATCCAAATCGGCAGTAGAAAAGACCGGAAGCCATGCGGGCCTGGCTTCCGGTTGCATTTGTTGCGTTAGTAAAGGACGTTTTGAACACTCGGATGATCGATGGTGTCCTTGGTGGCGAGCACGACGCCGGTATCGATGAAGTTCGGCACCGTTTCGCCGTTCAACAGCTTCAGAATTGTCTGGACACCGATTTCCCCCATCTGGAACGACCCCTGAACCGCCGTTGCCGCCAGAGTGCCGTCACGGACGAAATCCTGAAGGTCGGTGTTGCCGTCAAAGCCGATCGCCGTAACCTTGCCGGCCTTTCCGGACTGGACCAGGGCACGGCCCATGCCGATAGCCGTCGGCTCATTCGCTCCGAATATTCCGACAAGGTCCGGGTTCGCGGCCAGGACGTCGGTGGTCTGGTTCAGGGCGGTGGCCATCTGGGACTGGGAGTAATAGGGACCGACAATCTCGATTTTCGACTTGTCCTGGATCCGCGTCACGAAGCAGCCGACACGGCCGACCTCGGAGCCGACACCGGCAACATAGGACATCACCGCGACCTTGCCTTCGGTACCGACTTCGGAAATCATCTTGTCGGCCACAAGCTGACCGGCCGCGCAGTTATCCGTCGACAGGAATGCCTGGTAATACTCCTTGCCGCCGTCGGCCAGACCGGAGTCGATGATGACGACGGGAATTTCGGATTCGTATGCTTTCTTGACCGCCGGGATCAGCGCTTCCGGATCGGAGGGCGCCAGTACGATTCCCGATACACCGCGGTTGATCGCGTTTTCTACAAGGCTGACCTGATCCGCAATGGCCGATTCCGATGCCGGTCCGTTGAACGTCATCGTATGGTCCTGCTGACCTTCGATCGCCGCGCTGGCTCCCTTGTTCACGTTCTGCCAGAAGTTGGAATTCGTCGTCTTGACGATAACCGCGATTTCCCCGGCCTGCGCTGCCGCCGCGGACAGCGCGAGCGCACTTGCCATCATTGCTGTCGTGAAAAGCTTCTTCATTTCATTCTCCTCCGTCTGAAGTTGCTCAGGTAAACGACCGGCATCTTCAGCGCCGGTTTCTGATCTGATCGACATAGACCGCCAGGATGACGACAACGCCGATCACGATTTGCTGGATGAATGCGGAGACGCCGGCCATGTTGAGGCCGTTCCGGAGAACGCCGATGATGGCCGCACCGATCATCGTTCCGGAAATATTGCCGACACCTCCCATCAGCGAAGCTCCGCCGATCACGGCAGCCGCAATCGCGTCGAGTTCGTACATCACGCCTTCGTTGGGTTGAACGGTCACCAGCCGGGACATCAGGACGTTGCCTGCAAGCCCGGCCAGTGCGCCCGACAGGGCGTAAGCGAATATTTTGGTGCGATCGACAAGCACGCCGGAGAGGCGGGCGGCTTCCTCGTTGGATCCGGTGGCGTAGATATGCCGACCGATCTGACGCCGCCTCAGAAGGTAGGCGGCCGCAATCGCCACCACCGCGAGCAGAATGACCGGATAGGGAATCCCCGGAAAGACGACTTTCGGGAAGATGCCGCCGGTTTTCTCGACGATGCGGAACAGGGAGCCATTGCCCAACACTCCGAAACTCTCGCCCAGCCTCGATATCGGGGCTGCACCGGTCAGCTGCAGGGCAACGCCGCGCGCGATCAGCATCATGCCGAGCGTTGCCACAAACGGCGTGATCCTCATCTTGGTGATGACAAAGCCGTTGATGAACCCGCAGGCCGCTCCGGCCATGACGCCGATTGCCATCGCCGGAGCCACGGGAATGCCTGCCTTGACGCTCAATCCGGTGATGGTTCCCGACAGCGCCAGGACAGACCCGACGCTGAGGTCGATGCCGCCGGTGATGATGACCAGCGTCATTCCGATGCCGAGCAAGCCGATCACGGACGTCTGCAGCAGCACGGTCAGCCCGTTGTTGATCGAAAAGAACGCCGCGTTGCCGAAGGAGAACGCGAAGATCAGCAACGCAAGCGTCAAGAGTGCCGAAAGCTTGTGGAAAGAACCGGCAGAAAGTTTGAAGGTCCAGGAAGCTGGCACCGCCCCACGATCAAGATCCGCCATTCATCCTCCCGGTTTGATTTAGAGTTTAATTATTAAAAACAATATGGGTGGAGACGACGCGCGCCGTCAACAGTTTTTTATTAATTAATACAAACCAGGAGAATTGTTCGGCGTTTTGGATATGATAGGCTACGGCCATGGCAAGAACGGACGAACGATTCAGAAGCGCGTACAACATGTTGCTGGACTTCTGCAGCAACATGGATATTGGCGATCAGTTGCCCGCCGAGACAGTGTTGGCGGACAGGATGGACGTCAGCAGAACGATCGTGCGCAGTGCTCTTCAGAAGCTGGACAGCGACCATCTCATTCAGTGGGAAGGCCGGAACAAGACGCTGATCCGCAAGCCTGAGCCCGTGCACCGTCTGGTACCTGCCGAAAGTTCACTGACCCCGGAGGAACTGGAACACAGGTTCTTCGAATGGATCCTGCGCTTCGACGTGCCGGCCGGCACATCGCTCAACGTTGCGCAGCTGTCCCGCCAATTTGGCGTTCCGGTTCACAATCTTCAGGAGTTTCTGGCCGGACTAAGCCGCCTGGGCCTCGTGGAGCGGCGCCCCCGAGGCGGCTGGTCGCTCCTGGGGTTCACCTCGGAATTTGCGGTTGAACTGTCCGAGTTTCGAATGGTCCTCGAGCTGAATGCGGTCAGACAGTTGCTGAACCTGCCTCCCGAACATGAAATCTGGAAAAAACTCAAGGCGTTGAAACGCGAACACGAGGATCTGAAATCTGTCCTTGAAGAGCGGTATCACGACTTTTCGTTACTGGATGAAAAATTTCATTCAGCGATCAACAGTGTCGTCAGGAACCGGTTTGTGCTTGAGGCGCAGAAGCTCATCAGGTTGATCTTCAACTACCATTACATGTGGGACAAACGCGACGAACTGGAACGCAATGCCGCCGCGATCGACGAGCATCTGGAATGGATCGACGCAATGCTGGAGAGAGACAGTGCAAGGTCGGAAGCAGCCGCGCTCAAGCATCTCAGGCGATCGAAGGAAACGCTCCTGCAATCGCTGCGCGTTCACAAGTTTGCCTGACCACTCGGCGGCAGAAAGAACCGCCAAGAGGGGTGCGGGGGCAGCGGTGCATCCGGTCAGCGCGACACCTTCTGGCGGCCATAGAGCAACAGCATGGCGATGATAACGGCCCCGAAAACCACTTGCCGGAACGTATCGGCCGGCAATTCAAGGCCAAGTCCGGCGAAGTAGCGCTGAGGCTGGACGACGGAAAGCATCGACTGGAGGATGGTGATCAGGATTACGCCGGCCACCGTGCCGATATACTTGCCTCGACCGCCGAGCACGTTGGTGCCACCGAGAATGACGGCGGCAATGGTGGGCAGAAGATAAGGGTCGCCCATGGCCTGATAGGAGCGGTTTGCCCAGCCGGCCAGCAGAACCCCCGTGGCGGCGGCGCAGGCGCCGGAGATCATGAAGCCGATCAGGACCACCTTGCGGGTATCGACACCGCTCAGGAACACCGCGCGTTCCTGGTTGCCGATCGCATAGATCTGCCGGCCCAATGTCGTGCGATTGAGCATGAACATGGTCACGGCTCCAAGGACGATCCAGATCAGCAGTGGGTTGGGAATGCCGGGTACCAGATGGCCGACGGCGAGTTCCCGCATGAAAGGGGTCGCCCTGTCCTGAGGCGCGAACCCTCCGGTATGATAGACCATGAGGCCTTGCGCGACGGCGTTCATGCCAAGGGTGAAGATCATTGCGGGTGCCCGCAAATAGGCGACCCCCAGACCGTTGACGAAGCCGATCGTTACCCCGCACAGGATGCCGAACGGTACGGCAAGGACCACGCCGAACTCGGGACCGAGTATGCCGGTCGCGCCCGTCGCCATCATCCCGCCGGCGCCAATGGTCCAGGGAATGGACAGATCGATATGGCCGAGCAGGATGACCAGCATCACGCCCGTGGCGACGACACCCAGGAAGGCTGCCGTGTGAAGCTGCTGGATCAGGTATTGCGGCGAAAGGAATGCCGGCTCGGCCAGGGCTCCGATCAGAAGCAGCACGACTATGCAGGCAAAGGCGATCAATGTTGCCTGGTCGAACTGCCTGAACAGCGTGTTCAATTTCAACGCACTCATTGCCGCCGCCCTATCGATAGAGGTCCAGTTTGTTCTTGATCCGCAGCACGCGCAGGGATCCGGCGCAGACCGCGACCAGAAGTACAAGGCCAACGAACAGCGGCTGAAGAACCGGATTGATGTCGAAAACGATGAGCAGGTCCCCGACGGTCCGCATCACGAAAGCGCCGAAGATCGAACCGACGGCGCTGCCCACGCCGCCGAACAGCGATGTACCCCCGATCACCACCGCACCGATGGAATTGAGCGTATAGTCGTTGGCGATCGACATCTTGGCCGCGCCGGAATAGGTGACGGCGGTCAACAGCAGTCCGCCGATCGACGCCAGAAGACCGGACAAGGCGAAGGCGAGGACCTTCGCCCGTGCGATCGGCACGCCGGACATGTAGGCGGCCTGTTCGGCCGAACCGATGGCAAAAGCCGCCCGGCCCAGCACGGAGCGCCGGTAAGGTATCCAGATGAGAAGCACGACCAGCAACAGGAGGACCGCCGAGTGCGGCACCGCGTAGGTGGACCGGGTCATGAAATCGGCAAGCTCGAAATTCACTGATCCGCCCGGCTGCGGACGCAGCGCCAGGGCAATGCCGAAATAGACGGCGCCCATCGCCAGCGTGACGATCAGCGGCTGCAGGCGGCCGTAGACGATGATGATGCCGTTGGTCGCGCCGCACAAAGTCCCCACGAGCAGGACCGTCACGACGCCGACCGCGGTGGACAGGGGATCGCCTACCACGATGGACGAGGCCAGGCAGTTGGACAGCACGAAGATAGCACCGACCGACAGATCGAGCCCGCCGGTCAGGACCGGCAGCGTCTGCGCCATCGCGACAAGCGCGAGCAAGGCGCCCTTGTTGGACGCCGTATTGATGACATTCGACGTCAGGCCCACCGGCTGCTTCCAGCCATAAACCGCGAACATCGCCGCAAAGATGGCAACTGCGATCAGGACGCCGCGCTGCGCCGCCGAAAGACGCAGTTGCAACATGGGGCGCCGCCCGGGAGCCGTTCCGGCGGCTTCGACGGGGGCGCTCATAATGCCGCCTCCGTCGCCGGAGCGGTCCTTGGCACCTCATCGGCCGGAACCGGCAGATTCAGAGCCGCGGAAACGAGATTGGTTTCGTTGAGCTGATCGCCCTCCAGCGTACGCACTACAGCTCCTCCATACATCACCAGAACCCGATCGCAACAGCCGATCAGTTCGTCATAGTCCGTTGAATAGAAAAGGATCGCCGCGCCCTCGCTGGCCAGCTTCTGCAGAAGCTGGTAGATCTCCTGCTTCGTGCCGACATCGATGCCGCGCGTCGGATCATTCAAGAGAATGATGCGCGGCTTGGTCATCAGCCACTTGCCGATGACGATCTTTTGCTGATTGCCGCCGGAAAGGGACCCGACCGGGCCGTCGATGCCATCCGACTTAATCTTGAGAAGGTCGACCATCTTGTCGATCGCTCTCTTTTCGGCGGCGAGATCGACCACACCGAAACGGCTGACCTGCTCGACGGCGGCGAAGGACAAGTTCTCCCGCACGGTCATCGGTAGCATGAGCCCTTCATTCTTGCGGTCCTCCGGTATCAGCGCCATGCCGACTTCGTCGGATTTCGCACGCTTTGGGCTCGACAACCTGACAGGACTGCCGCCGACTTCGACCTTGCCGGATGTCCCGATCAGGGTGCCGAACAGGCCGAGCAGCAACTGGCGCTGGCCCTGTCCGTCCAGTCCGCCAAGGCCGACGATCTCGCCGGGGCGGATATCGAGATCGATACCGTTCAACTGGTTTTGCCAGGAAAAGTCGCGAACCTTGAGAACGGAAGCAAGCTCGGGCTTTTTTCGGTTTTGGGCGGAAACACGCTTTTGTATTCGCGTCCAATCATCATCTCGACGATGGCGTTGTCGGACTTGGTGCCGGCCCTGAAGGTCTCGACCTTGCGGCCGTTGCGAAACACCGTACACATGTCGGCGAGTTCGGCGATCTCGTGCATCCGGTGCGAAATGTAGATGATGGCAAGGCCGTCTTCGCGCAGTTTGTGCAGCAGTGTAAACACCTTCTCGACATCCGCCGCGGTCAGTGCCGAGGTGGCTTCATCGAGAATGAGTAACTTGGGATTCCGGGCCAGGGCCTTGGCGATCTCAACAATCTGCCGGCGTGACAATGGCAGTTCGCGCACGGTGGCCGAAGGATGGATGCCATCACCGCCGACGCGGGCGAGAAGCTCTTCGGCCAGCCGCCGTTGCGCCCTGTAATTTATCAGCCCGAAAGGTCCCGGCGGGCTGCCGATCCCGATGTTATCGGCCACCGACAGGTCGGGCAGCAGCGAGAGTTCCTGAAAGATACAGGCGATGCCAGCGTTGTTTGCCTCGGTAGGATTTGCAAATTCGATGGGCGTGCCGTCGAGCGAGATCGTACCCGTATCGGGCTGCACCACTCCGGACAATACCTTGATCAAAGTCGACTTGCCCGCCCCATTCTCCCCAAGCAGGGCATGGATCGTGCCCCGGTTCGCATCGAAATCCGCGTTCTCGAGCGCACGGACACCGCCGTAATGCTTGGTGATGCCCGACATGCGCAGCAGCGGTGCAGCAATGGAATCCACCATCTCAGACCTTCCGTGAAGGGGGCGCCGCCGGCAAGACGGCCTCCGGCAACGCCCGCTCTGCGTCAGATGTCAGTTGTTTTCCCCGGTCTGACCGGCGATTTCTTCGGCGGTAAAGCCGATATTGCAGGCGTCGAAGTTGTTGCCTGCGAAAAAACTGCCTGGCAGTTCCGGGAAGACGTCAACACCTTCCTCAAAGGGTGCATAGGAGATTGAGGTCGGTAGCGCGATGCTTTGCGGAATAAGCTCGCCCTTGAGCGCCGCGATGGCAGTCTTGATGGTGACCGAGGATTGCGCCGGACCGGTGCCGCCCGACTGGCAAGTCAGACCCTTTTCGTTGCAAAGCTGGCGGAACGCGTTCTCGGTTTCTCCGGATATCGGCGCGGTGAATTTGCCCGCGTCGAGCATGGCCGTTGCCGCTCCCTGGGACCCGCCCTGCACGTAGATGCCGTCAAAGACGCCGCCGGCCGCGATGGCGTCGGCGGTGACCTTCTGCGCATCGCCCGGAGCCCAGTTGCCGACGACGTCGGTCACCTCGACGGTCCGGCCGGACGCCTTGATAGCTTCATGGAAGCCTTCATTGCGTGCAATGTCGACCGGTTGGCCGGCAGGTCCGCGCACGTGCAGGAACTTCGCCGGATCGGCATCTGTCTTGGAAAGCAGGAATTCACCGGCGGCCCGTCCCAACCCCTTCTGGTCGACATTGATTGCAATCTGATTGGGATCGTCGATCACGTTGTCGAAGGACAGCACTACGACGTTGGCGTCATTGGCTTTACGAACCACCGAGCCGAACGCGGCAGTGTTGTTTGCGTTGATGATGATGGCGTCGAAGCCCTGGTCGATGAAGTTGTTGGCCGCCGCGATCTGTGCCGCGATATCCTCCCCGACCGAGACCACCTTGAACTCCGCAAGGTCGGCAGCAACATTTGGCTGCTCCGCATAGGCCTTGGCGACCGCAATCATCTGGACGCGCCAGTCATTGGCGATGAAGCCGTTGACGAACGCGATCTTGTACGGACCTTCGCGGGCCGGCCACTGAAAATAGTCTGCTTCCTCGGAAACAGGCGCGAAGCATGCCGGGTCCGCCCCGGGGCCGGAACCTACATTCGGTCCGGCATTGGCAAACTGCGCCGAAAGTGCGAGCACGGCGACCGCCGTGGCGGATTTCAATAGTGCTTTCATGTTCTTCCTCCCTCGTCAGCGCCAATTTGCGAATGTTTTTACGGGGCTGGCGCAACCACCCTCACGCCTCAGCGAGAGCGTACACGGGCTGTCTCCCTCAGCCCGTTTCCGACATCTCCTCGCTGAAGTTCCTGAACCCGATCATGAGATGGTTCCGAAGCCGGTACTGGAATGCGAGCCGATCGCGCACAGCCAGCGCGTCGATGACGCCTTTGTGCTCCGAGTAGGTCTCCGTGGTGAATGTTCGCCGGGTTTTGCCTTTCTGCATGATCCGCAAGACGACCGGCTTCATGACCTTGTAGACGTCGAGGATGGCAGCGTTATCGAGAATTGAGATCAGCCGGACGTGGAACGCGTAGTCCACCTCGGAGGCCTCGTCGATGTCGTGGATCTGCTCCAGGCCGTGGTTGATTTCGTACAATTCATCGACATCAGCCACTGTGATGCGATCCAGAATCTGATCGGCCGAACCAACCTCCAGCAGATCGCGAAAGGCCTGAACGTCGGAGAACGTTTTGCGCGACACTTCCATCGTGTTGAACGAAAGCAGGTCGAAAACGCGCGCCATGCGATCGTCAACGATCGTAGCGCCAACCTTCGGCCGCACGTCGACAAGCCCATATGCCTTGAGGATGCGCATTGCCTCACGGACCGTGTTCCGGCTGGCGCTGAATCGGGCGCACAACTCCCGCTCCGTGGGCAGACTGTCGCCCACCGTCAGCCTGGCGTCTGCGATGAGTTCGCGAATCTGGCGGACCACGGCGTCTACGGCCGAACCGCCCGATCTGCTGTCGGAGGGGTCTATCGTCCCCGTTTCTCCAGTTAAATCCATTTGCAACGCCTGCTACGAAGTTGCTGCCGATCAATCTATTTGTTGGACCAAAATTGATAAATGGAGCCGGGCCTGCTGTCAACCAGCCGCAACGCCGAGTCGCCAGTTGCGTTCCAAATCTTTTCATACATTTGATTAAATTAAAGGAATGGTCGGCCGCGCATCAGAAGGATAGACCGAATAGTGCACATTCGAAGCTTTTAATTTGTCCTACCACAGTGGCTCCCCTCGGCGCAGAAAACCGTCAGGCACCAGCCGGGTAGCCCTCGGCGCCAGCAGGCACAAGTAACGGCTCAGCAGGTGCCGCGCGACAAGCATGATGAGAACCGTACTGCCGCATCAGGAGTACTCCCTGGTGTTCAAGTCATTGCCTCTGACCGATGTTTCCGTGATCCACTCCATGAACGCCCGGGCGGCGGGTTTGCGTTGACTGTCGCGGGAGCAGGTGACCCAGTAGGCCGTGCCGAAGTCGCAGCCGCCATCTGGAAGAGCGGCGAAAGTACCGTCCTGGACTCGCGATTCAGTGATCGAACGCCAGCCGAGCATAACGCCCCTGCCGTCAAGGGCAGCCTGCACAGCCTGGATATAGTTGTCGAACACCTGCATCGGGCCGTGGGGTCGGCCAAGTTCCCTGGCCGCGAAATACTCCGGCCAACTCGCCCAGTGATGGGCGTGGGGCGAGCGCACATGGATGAGCGGTGCCGCGAGAAGTCCTTCCGGGTGCGCCATGGCCGCCTCGATCAGCCCGGCGCGGCCGACGGGGCAGGCCTGCTCGTCGAAGAGCTTCACCGTCTCACCATCCCGCCAATCGTCCCCGCCGTAACGCAGCGCGATATCGACGCCGGTGGCGAAGGCGGGCAGGTCCGAGGGAGGTGTCTGCAGGTTCACCAGAATATCGGGATGGCGGGCATAGAACTGCGGCAGCCGCGGCATCAGCCAGTGTGTTGCCATGCCAAGCGTGCAGGAGACGGTGATCTGCCGTCCGGCCAGCCCGGCAGAGTAGCGGATTTCCTCGATGCTGTCGGCGATAAGGCTCAGCCCGTTGCGCGTCGCGCGAGCCAGCCGCTCGCCAGCCTCCGTCGGCACCGACGGTTTGCACCGGCGGTCCATGAGCGGCACGCCGATCTGATCCTCGAGCGCCTTGATTGCCTGCGTCACCGCCGGCCGCGTCACGTTGAGTTCGCTGGCGGCAAGCTGCATCGAGCCCAGACGCTGGACGGCGTCGAAGGTGACGAGCAGCCGGAGTGGCGGGAGACGGTTCATGTTAACCTCAGACTTAACTTGAGATTAGTTTTATCAATCTTTTTCGGCGCGGTGAAATGAATATTTCTGGGGGTGAACAGGCACCCCAAGCAACAGGATGGCTCCCATGAACGTGATGACGTCCTCTCCCGAGGCCGTGACCCTTTCCGATAAGGGACTGCACGTCGCATTGACCACAGGCAGCAGCTATTTCAACTACCATTGGCTGCGCGATAACTGCCCGAGCTCGTTCGACGCGACCACAAGGGAGCGAAGCTTCGACATCTTTCATCTGGAGCAAGCCCCCCGGGCCGAGGCTGCCCGGATGGAGCGTGATGTGCTGATCATCGACTGGGCCGGCGAGGACCATGTAACCCGCATGCCGGTCTCCTGGCTCGAGGCCTATGCGCAGGGCCGGCGCCGCCCCGATCCGGCCGACCTGCCGCGCCGGGCGTGGTATGGCGATCACTATGCGGATGTCGCCCGCTTCACCCATGCCGAGCTCCTGTCGGACAAGGCCAGGGCGAAGGACTGGCTGGAGGCACTGATCGTCGAGGGGATCTCGGTCGTCACCGGGATGCCGGACAGCGACGAGGCGCTGACCCGGCTCGTGAACGTGATGGGCCAGGTGCGTCCGACCTTCTTCGGCGACTATTTCGACGTCCGCACCCACATCAATCCGACAAACACAGCCTATACCGCAGCTGCTCTGGAACTTCATACCGACACGCCGGCGGAAGAACACGCCCCTGGTGTCCAGTTCCTGCACATGCGCGCCAACACGGTCGAAGGTGGGCGCAATCTCTTCGGTGACGGCGTGGCTGCGGCCAATGACTTCCGCAACATGGATCCCGAGGGCTTCCGGCTGCTCAGCACCATCGACGTCCCGTTCTACTGCGAGCACGACACTTACGACATGCGCTCCTACCAGCGAGTGATCGAGCTGGATCAGCATGGCGAGGTCTCGGGCCTGACCATCAGCCAGCATATGCTCGACCTGATCGACCTGCCGCAGGATCTGCTCGATGCGTATTATCCGGCCTTCTGCCGTTTCGGGAAGCTGCTTCAGGATGATCGCTACATCATGCGCTTCACTCTCCAGGCGGGCGAGTGCATTGTCTTCGACAATCATCGCATCGTGCATGGCCGGGCCGCCTATTCCGCAACCAGCGGCAACCGCTACCTGCGCGGATGCTATGCCGACCGGGCCGAGATGCGTTCGAGCTATCGCGCGCTCGTCAGTGAGGGGCGGTTCAAGGCATGACTATGGTATCCAGAAGTATCCCGGCCGAACCTGCCGATATCACCGGTCTCCGGCAGGACCTGGCGGCCGCCTTCCGGCTCTGCCACCGCTTCGGCTGGAGCGAGATCCGTCGGCAATCACTTCAGCGCGGCGGTGTCGTCCTGTGGCCGGAAGTTCCTGCTGAACCCCCGGTGGCAGCATTTCGCGACGGTTCGGGCGAGCGACCTTCTCATTCTCGACGCGGACTCGCCGGAAGTGATGAAGGGGTCCGACGCGCCTGATCCGTCGGCCTGGGCGGTGCATGGCACGTTGCATCGGGAGATCCCTGAAGCGCGGGTGATCCTGCATTGCCATTCACCCTATGCCACGGCTTTGGCCTGCCTGAAGGACCCGACGCTTCTGCCAATCGACAACAACACTGCACGCTTCTTCGGACGGATCGGTTATGATCTCGAATTCGGTGGCATTTCCGACACCGCCTCCGAAGGCGAACACCTTGCACGCGCCCTGCGCGGCCATGCGGTGCTGGTCATGGGAAATCACGGCGTGACCGTGACGGGCGAGACCGTCGCGGATGCGTTCGAGGATCTCTACTTCTTCGAGAAGGCCGCGCGGACGCAGATCCTGGCCCTTTCCACGGGCTGCCCGCTCGCGGTGCTGAATGAAGCGGTGGCGCGCGATACGGCGGAGGGCTGGGTATCCTACCGCGGCATGGCGGAGCGTCATTTCGACTACCTCAAGTCGACGCTGGATGCCGAGGATGCCAGTTGGCGGGACTAAGCAGAGAAAGAGGGGCATCCCGGCGAAGGGTCGGTCGGTAAATCCGCAAAGACGCTGAACTGTTTCCCACACGGACCGCCCGCAATTCATCGCGCAGCGTATCGCTCGCGTTGCCGCGCCGGTTCACACCATGGGATTATCCACGAACTGCCGTGCTTTTCCTCACCACCAGCCTGGGTTCCAGCTGGACGCAGGTCTCCGTCGGTTCCTTGCCCTCGAGCCGGCCGAGCAACAGTCGAGCGGCCTGTTCGCCGACCGCACGGCGCGGCTGGTGGACCGTCGTCAGTGGCGGGACGAAGTGCCCTGCGACATCTATGTTGTCATATCCGACGACCGAGACATCCTGAGGTACCCGCACACCCGCTTCATTCAACTCGCAAATGAAGCCGAAGGCAGTCCGGTCGCTGGCGCAGAAGACCGCTGTCGGTCTTTCTGCTGCAGCCAGCCAGGCTCTCGCCGCCTTCGCGCCCGCGTCAAGGGTGTAGTCGCCTTCGAACGTCCAGGCCGGAGCCGGATCAAGACCAGCATCCTTCAACGTGGCTCTGAACCCTTCGAGGCGATCGCGCCCCGGCCTGTGGGTGAGCAATCCGGTGACATGTCCTATTTTCGAATGCCCGCGCTCAAGGAGGTGCGAAACCGCCAGTTTTGCGCCGAGCAGATTGTCGACCACAGACATCGGCACCGCCGGATCATCGCTCCATTCGCCGGCGGTTACGATCGGTGGCAGCAGGGGATTTGCCGCACGTATGGCCGCAATCGACAAGTGTCCATCAAGGATGACGATCCCGTCGCAATTGTTCTTGCTGAAAAACTCGCCTAGCCTGGAACGCGACATCGACGGTTTTCGCGTATCAGCAATGAGAACCTTCAGATCACGATCGGCGCAGACTGTCTCGATACCTTCCAGGATATTCGAGAAATGCGAATTTCCGATATCGGGAACCAGGGCGACGATGGTTCCCGTGTCTCTCCGGCGCAGGCTTCGTGCAGCATGATTGAGCACATAGCCAGTCTTTTCGATCGCTTTGGCAACGCTTTCGCGGGTCTTGACAGAAACCCGTTCGGGCGAGGAAAGCGCACGGCTTACAGTGGCCGTGGAAACGTTGGCTGCACGAGCAACGTCCTGGACGGTCGGGTTCGGTTTCTTGAAGTCCAATTTCGTCATGCTTCATGCATCATTTCGAAGAAGTCATATCTACCTCAAACTACAACGGGGTCGGTACGACAAGAGTTATAATTGGAATAATCTGCGAATATACGCAGCAAAGGAGCATTTCATGTCCGAAACACCTCGAATGGACTTGTCGTCCGCCAGTCCTCCCGATGAATTCACTCCGCCATGGAAGGCGCTCTGGTGGCTCGAGAAGGGCGGCTTGAACCTTGGGCCGGAATGGGAGGAAGCGCACGAAATCTGCCAGAGCGCGGAAGGCGACCGCGTGCACGACTGGATCCACGCTCTCTGTCACCTGATCGAGGGAGATCATGGCAACGCGGCCTACTGGTTTAGGCGTGCCGGCAAGGACCCGAACACCCGTGATGCCCGGAAGGTCTGGAACGACATCGCAGCTTCGCTCCAATAGCACCCGCCCGCTTCACGATCGTGGCGGCGTAGGAGGATTTTCCCTCAGTTGCCGTTCCCCGCAGCGTCGCACCGCCACTGCGGGGCGTGAGGTGATATCAGACCAAAGGAAATAAACTGCTGAAAAGCGCTCAAATGCGCGTTTAGTTGACGTAGAGCGCGCAATTGTGAGAAAATGAGACCGGAATGATAGGAGAAACCGCCATGGCGGATACCCACTACCCAAAAATGATCAAACGCCTGAACACGACGTTGCCCGACCCTCTGGCGCTCTATGTAGGCGAGATTACCGGCAAGGGATCGCTTTACGAAACGCCAAGCGAGTTTATCCGTGACCTGGTGCGCAGGCACATGGAAAAAGCGTTAGAGCAAGAGCGCGGCGATATTCGTGCGCGGCTCTCCCAATCCCTGCGTGAGAACGATTACTCTTCGCTGACAGACGACGACTTTGCTGACGCCCGCAAAGCCGCGGTCGAATAGGGGCGCTTTTGTCCAGGATTATACGCAGCGCACTTTTCAAGCGTCAGCTCATTGAATTCACGTCCAGCTATCGCCTCCGTGCCGGATCGGACATTGCCCTGAAATTTGTCGATCAGATCGAGGAAAGCATTCGCTTTATTGCCATAAAGCCCGTGGCCTGCGCGGTCTATACGCGGCTGGAAGGCAAAGAATTCCGCAAATGGGGCGTAAAGGATTTTCCCGTTTCTATATTTTTCCGGCTTGAGGGCGAGGATACGATCGTTCGCGACGCCCTTTATGCACATCGCATGAACGTCGCGGCGCGATTTCCCAAGGATGTTGAGTAATTCATTTGTTCTGTGATGCTTTCCAAGCGTCTTCGGCATGTGATCTTTTGTGAACCGGGGGAGGGGCCCCTGCAACATAGGAATTGTAACTGTTCAGCGCGGCCTGGTTCGCCAGTTTCCACTGATCGGCCAGTGATTGGCAAACAGCTGTCCGAATACGTTCTTTTGCAGCCTTGGAGATGTTGTTGGCCAGACCCTTCGCAGTTCGAACTAACGATGCGGCTATTGGTTGGTTGATCTTCCTGCCGTTGAATCATCGAGAGAATGACGCCTTCGGCGCATCCGCAAGGAGCCAGCACCTATGGTTCGAAAGGTATTCGTCTTCGGGACATTAAAAGGGGCTTCCCGCTTCACGAGCGGGGACTGTCGGAGGCGAAGCTTCTGGGACAATACCGGACCCGAGAGCGTTATCCCCTCCTCGTTGCCGGACCGTGGTTTGCACCGATGATGCTCAACGAACCTGGGATCGGGTACCAGGTCGTCGGTGAGCTGTACGAGACGAACGACATAACAATTGAAAACCTTGAACGGATTGAATCGGTAGGCGAGCCTGGCAATTTTCGCCTGTCGATCGAAGTCGAGCCCGCCGAAGGCGGATCCGCGTGTCTCGCTCTTGTCTATATGAAGGCGCGGGAACTGGCACACCCTGTTCACTCGGATCATCTTCAGGTGTACGAAGATAGGCGCTTTATTCCCTTCGAGCAGAGGCATTAGCATCGGCTTGCCATCCCCGCCGGCCCGTTGATGCATCGGGGGCCGCAAGCTGCCCCGCCAGACGTAAGAATTTCAATAGCTTGCAGTGCCAATCGGTGACCAAATCCCACGCCGATGACACCGGAAGTGGGGCCAAGCTGCCGGTAGACGAAACTCGTGCCTGCAACATCGACGCTCCTAGTCGGCGCGTCTTTCCACGTGATTATGCTGCTGGTTTGCGGTGGAGGAGACCTGGTCATGCACTTCGTCTTACCTACTGGATCTTGATGACGGTTTTGCCCTTTGACCGTCCAGTAGCGATGTAAGCCATGGCTTCGTTGGTCGCTTCGAAAGGGAAGGTCCGATCGATCACGGGGCGAATGATCCCGGCTTCGATCAGCGATGTGATCTGGCCTAACTGCGCGCCATCCGCCCGCATGAACAGGAACGAATAGCTGACACGCCGGTGTTTGGCCTTCCTTCGGATGCTGAAGCTCAACAGGCGCAAGGCCTGATGCAGGAACCAGCTCAATTCCTGTTCTCTGGCGAAATCAAGGTCCGGCGGACCGGAAATCGAAATCAGCTTGCCGCCGGGCTTCAGCACTCTCAGGGATTTCTTGAGCGTATCGCCGCCCAGGCTGTTCAACACCACATCATAGCCGGACAGGACCTTCTCGAAATCCTGCTTCTTGTAGTCGATCACGATATCGGCGCCGAGGCTCCTTACCAGCTCAACATTCGCCGTGCTCGTCGTCGTTGCGACAGTCGCGCCGAGATGCCTGGCAAGTTGGATGGCGAGAGTGCCCACGCCGCCCGAACCCGCGTGTATGAGCACCTTCTGCCCTTTAGCAAGGTCGGCACGCTCGACCAGTGCCTGCCAGGCTGTCAGCCCCACTAGAGGAATGGAAGCCGCTTCCTCCATTGTGAGGTTCTTCGGCTTGAGCGCCACGTCGACCTCATTCATGGCAATCAATTCCGCGAACGTCCCGATGCGGCCATCGCGCGGCCGGGCATAAACCTCGTCACCCACCGAGAAACGACGGACCTTCGATCCGACCCGAACCACTGTGCCGGCCACATCGTGTCCCAGGATGAAAGGCGGGCGATAGGGCAAGATGGGCTTGAACTCTCCGTCATGGATCTTGCAATCCAGAGGATTGAGCCCGGCCGCGTGGATCTCGACCAGAACATCGTCTTCCCGCACCGCCGGTTCCGGCATGTCACCGAGACGTAGCGCGCTGTTCTTCTTGTACTTATCGACGATGAACGCCTTCATGATGATCTGGTCTCCAGTTTTCCGCTAAAGCCCGCATCCGATCAGAGAGCCACTATTGCAGACAGCAGATAAGGGTAGGGCCGCGCCTGAGCACGGCACCGAAGGGATCAGTTGCGGTCTGCGGCCGCGATAGCGGGATAATCCGTATAGCCCGCGGCACCGCCGCCATAGAGCGTGGCAGGATCGATCTGCGTCAGCGGGGCGCCGGTTTGCAGTCGCTCCACCAGGTCGGGATTGGCGATGAACGGCCGGCCGAAAGCGAAGAGGTCCGACTTGCCTTCGGCGAGACGCGACGTCGCAAGGTCAAGATCGTAGCCATTGTTGGCAATATAGGTGTTGGCGAAGCGGCGGCGGAGAGAGCCGAAGTCGAATGGCGTGACATCGCGCGGTCCGCCCGTGGCGCCCTCGACGACGTGAATGTAGGCGATGCCCAGGGCATCGAGTTGATCGACGATGTAGTCGAACTGCGCCTGAGCGTCGCTGCTCGAAACGCCGTTCGCGGGCGATACGGGCGAGATCCGGATTCCAGTGCGTTCGGCGCCGACCTCCTTGACCACCGCAGCCGTAACCTCCAGCATCAGCCGCGCCCGGTTCTCGATCGATCCGCCATATGCATCCGTCCGGACGTTGGCGCCGTCCTTGGCAAACTGGTCGAGCAGATAGCCGTTGGCACCGTGGACCTCCACGCCGTCGATTCCCGCCGCGACGGCGTTTGCGGCTGCCTTGCGGAAGTCGTCCACGATGCCCGGCAGTTCTTCTAGTTCAAGAGCGCGGGGTTCCGAAACATCTACAAAGGCATTATTGATGAAGGTTTTGGTTTCGGCCTGGATCGCTGAGGGTGCGACGGGCGCTGCACCGTTCTCCTGCAGGTCGACGTGTGAGACGCGGCCGACATGCCAGAGCTGCATGAAAATCCGCCCGCCCTTGGCATGCACGGCGTTGGTGACCTTGCGCCAGCCCTCGATCTGAGCCTGGGAGTAGATGCCGGGCGTGTCCTGGTAGCCCTGTCCCTGCTGCGAGATCTGCGTGGCTTCGGAGATGATCAACCCAGCCGAGGCACGCTGGCTGTAATATTCCGCAGCGAGATCGCCTGGGACCAAGCCAGGGCCAGCGCGATTTCGCGTCAGCGGCGCCATCACGATACGATTGGAGAGGGTCAGCGAGCCGAGGGTATAGGGCTCAAAAAGCGTCTTGTTGGTCATGACTCACTCTTGTCTGTCTCCGCCGCAGCGGGAATGTTTATCGAATTGGTTTCGTTGATGCTCAGGCGACCGCGCGGTATCGCTCGGCGGGATTTGCGTTGCCATAGTTCGGAAGCATGGCCTGGCGTGCGGCCTCAAGCGCGTCCCACTGACCGGCGTCGGGTAGCGGCGGAATAGTCACCGGTTCACGGCGGTCGAAGCCGACCAGCGCTGCGTCAACGAGATCGCCCACCTCCATCACGTTGGTCAGCGTGTTGACGTCGGCACCGACGTGTTCCCAGATCTGGGTTCGCGTCGTGGCGGGAAGCACGGCCTGGACGTAGACGCCCTTCGGCGCAAGCTCGAGGCTGAGCCCCTGCGACAGAAACAGCACGAAGGCCTTGGTCGCGCCGTAGACCGTCATGCCGAACTCGGGCGCCAGGCCGACCACGGAGCCGATGTTGACGATCGCGCCTTCTCCGGCCTTTGCAAGTCGCGGGGCGATGGCGCTGGCAAGCCGCAACAGTGCGGTCGTATTGAGCGCAACCAGGCGCGCGACGTCATCGGTGCTCTGCTCAATGAAACTTCCGCCAATGGCCGTGCCGGCATTGTTGACAAGGACGCCGATACGGGCGTCATCACGCAGCCTCGTCTCTACCGTCGTAAGATCGGCAGGCTGCGTAAGATCGGCCCGGACAATGTCGATCGCCACGCCGTTCTCCTGACGCAAGCGAGCCGCCAAGGACTCCATTAGCGCCTTGTCACGGGCAACCAGCACGAGATCGTGCCCTCGGCGCGCGAAGCGCTCGGCATAAGTGGCTCCGATGCCGGTGGAGGCGCCGGTGATAAGGACTGACGGAATGTTGGCCATGGGATTGCTCTCTTTTCTGATTGAACCTATATTCATGATAGTCATCATGATTGATGCTAAATATGATGACCATCATGTAAATGTCAATGGGACCGGTGGAGAAGTTTGAAATGAAGGTCAGTCGAGAACAGATGGCGGAAAACCGTCGCCGGATTCTGGAAGTTGCCAGCCGGCTGTTTCGCGACAAGGGGTTCGACGCGGTCAGCGTGGCGGAAGTGATGAAAGCCGCCGGGCTGACCCACGGCGGCTTCTATGGTCACTTCAACTCGAAGGACGATCTGATCGCGCAGAGCCTTGCCCACGTCCTCGCCGCGGACACAGGCGGAGGCGGCGATCTTCGCGCGTATGCGGACGCCTATCTTTCGCCTCGTCATCGCGACAACGCCGCCGGTGGTTGCCCGACCGCGGGCCTTGCTGCTGCCCTCCGCCATCAGACCCCGGCCGCCCGCTCGGCCATGACCGAAGGCCTTCGATCGCAGATCGACGGTATCTGCAATGCGCTCCCGGAGTTGGATCCGGAAGACAGACGCCGCGCGGCGATCGGAAGCTGGGCAGCAATGGTGGGGGCAGTAGTCCTCGCGCGGGCAATCGATGATCCAGAGCTTTCAGATGAGGTCCTGGAACAGACACGTGCGTGGATCGATACCGGCATCAGCCGGGTCCCTGCCGGCTAGGAGGTCTGCTGCAGGAGTGCCCTCGTCGGGAGTAATGCGGTCATCGTCGGTGGTTGGTTGGCCATCTTGTAGGGGTATTGCGCTGTAGGATGCTCGTGAGCTTCCAAGACTGCCACAGCGATTGCGATCCCGCTGCGACTTGTCGGAAGTCCTGCCTGCATTGTTACAAAACGCGAGCGATCGCCTCGATCTCCACCCGAAAAGGGCCCATCAAGTCGGCGTGTACGCAGGCTCGCGCCGGCAGTGCCTCTCCGAAATAGGCAACGTAGGTGCTGTTGAAGAGGTCGAAATCGTCGACGTCGGTGAGCCAGACCATGGTCTTGACCACGTCCTTCAGGTCAAGCCCCAGTTCCTGCAGCACGTTACGCAGGTTTTCGATGGTCTGACGGGTTTCCGGAACGATCCCGCCACCGACTGGCTTGCCGCCATCGTCTACGGCAACCTGACCTGAAACAAACACCAGATCCCCAGCCCGGACCGCCTTTGAGTAGGGCGGACCATTTTCAACGAATGTGCCTGAATTCGGAAAACGCTCAATTCGGGTCATGGTGAAATCCTTGTCATGAGGAAATGGCTAGCCGCCGAGGAAAAATCGGGGCAGAGCGAGGGATAGGCTGGGCACAAAGGTCGTCAGCAGCACGACCGGCAGGTAGGCAAAGAGGATGAACACCAGAGTCGGCTTGAGCATCGACCCGAGTTGGGTCTTGCCGATAAGCGCCCCGAAATAGAGGATCGGCGCGGTCGGCGGCGTGATCAGGCCCATTCCGAGATTGACCGCCACGATGGCGGCGAACTGAACCGGGTCGACGCCCGCCTGCTGCATGACCGGCATAAGCATGGGTGCGGCCAGCAGGATGCCGCTGACATCCTCCATGAACATTCCGATCAGAACCAGGAAGACGTTGGCCATCAGAAGCAGGCCAATCGGATGCTGGGTCACACTCATGAAACCCTCGAGGATGTGCTGGGGCACGTTTTCCAGCGTAAAGAGACGCGACAGCATGGCAGCGAAGAAGACCAGGATCAGCAGGACGCCGGCAGTCTGACCGCTGCGCCACACAACTTCCCAGAATTCCTTCAGCGTCAAATCCCTGTAGATGACAAGGCTGACGGGCACCGCATAGACAACCGCTATTGCGGCGGCTTCCGTTGGTGTGGTGATGCCGCCATAAATGAAGCCCAGGATGAGGACCGGCATCAACAGGGCAAGGCTCGCGCGGCGGGTCTTTGCCAGGATGTCGGAAGCAATTGCCGTGAACTTGGCCGGAGCGGCAACAGTGACTTCCATTCGGGCGGCATAGAACCGGTTCCAGAAGCCGAACAGACCGATCAGGAGGATGCCCGGCAGCACCGGTGCCAGGAAGCAGGCGGTGATCGAGGTGCCGGTCACCCAGCCGAACAGGATCATGGATGCCGAGGGCGGGATGAGCAGTGCCAGCACGGAGGAGGCGGACACAAGGGTTGCGGCATAGGCACGGTCGTAGCCCCGGTCAACCATCTTGGGGATCATGATCGTGCCTATGGCGGCGACCGCAGAAGAAGCCATGCCGGAAATGGCGCCGAAGACTGCTGTTGTAAAGATCACGACCAGGCCGAGGCCACCCTTTGTCCGACCAAGCGCCGCATCGGCGACGTCGATCAGGCGTCCAGCAATCCCTCCATGACTCATCAGGCCGCCGGCAAGGATATAGAGCGGGATGGCGACGATGATGATGGAAGAAATCTTGCTGAACCCGGCACCAATCAGGAAGGAGGCACTGCCGATGTCACCGAGTGCAAAGAGAAACAGACATGCGGCCGCGAAGCAAAGCGGCACGGGTACGCCGACAATCAGCAGGGCTGTCAGAAGAATGGCGTCGAATACGATAACCAGGCTCATTTTGTAGCCCTCCGCGCCATGGCGGTCAGGTCCAGGGCTTCAACCAGGAAATAGAAGGTCATCAGCGCAAGACAGAGCGGCATGACGACGGTGACATAGGCCATGGGGAGGCCGAGTTCGAGCGACATCTTGTGGCGCGTCAGCGTGAACATGAAATAGTCGAAGGCCCACTTGGTCATCCACGCGCACAGTGCCGTCGTGATAAAGGCAGCTGCCGCGTTGATCCAGAGACGGCGCTGAGGGGACGTGACGATCAGGTCGACGAGGCTCGCGGATATGTGTCCGCGCTCCCATGCACCGAGTGAGCCACCGAGAAAATATAGCCAGACCGCGACGAAGCTCGCCAAATCCTCAATGCCGAAGATGGAAGTGTGAAGCACATAGCGGGTGAAGACCTGGATGAAGATCAGCGCGGTGACCGACAGGCAGCAGATGCCGAGCAGGAACCTTTGGATGAGAACCAGGGGACCGGGTTTGCGCGGCGGGTAGCCGTGCGCGAGGTTTTCCGCCGAGGGCAGTGCCAACTCGAGCGCGATGTTGTGGCTGGCCTCCGCCGAATCCAACTCCGATTTCGTCACCAGGTTTCCTCCCAGGGTGTCGTCCTTCTTGAAAAAAGACCCGGAGGCGGCCACTCACCAAGCCTCCGGGCATCCAGGGGAGCTAGTTGCTGCCGGTCGCTTCCTGAAGCTGCTTGAGTATGTCCGGTCCGATCTCCTCTGAAATTGATGGCCAAACATCCTTGCGGGTGATTGCCGCAAAGGCCTGAAGTTGGTCAGGCGTCAGTTCGATCACATTGATGCCGAGATCCTTCATCTGCTGCAGACGGGCGGCATCCGCGGCGGCGACCTCGTCGAAGCGCTTGTCGGCGATTTCTTGCGCCGCTTCCACCAGCGCGGCTTGATCGGCAGCCTGGAGACCCTCGAACTTGCCCAGGTTCATGAAGATGTAATTGGCCTCGAAATGGTCGTTGTACTGGACCCAGGTTTTTGCAATATCCTTGAAATTGTCGAGGGCCAGTTCCGGGGTGCCGCCGATGGCGCCGTCGACCACGCCGGTCTGCATGCCGGTGTAGAGTTCGGCCCACGGCACGACGGCGACGTTGAAGCCCAATCGCTCCATCAGGGCATGGTGGGTCGTGCCGCCCGGCCAGACGCGGATCTTGATGTTGTGACTCGCATCCGGATTTGTCGGGTCGTCGACCTCGTTGGCAAAGACGGCTCCGCCCATGCCGGCGCCATAGGTTGCCAGCAGCTTGAGACCCTGATCAGCGATGATCCCATCAACGATCTTGGTGACATATCCGTCGGCCGAAAGGGCATCCCTGGCCGAGGCATAATCTGTGAAGGTGTAGGGGAACCAGGTGATTGCCAGACGCCGGTCGCTGTCAGTCGAAAGCGGCTGCATCGCCAAGTCGACAGCGCCGAAGGTGACCCCGTTATAAACCTCGGTCCAGTCGCCCAGCTGGCTGGCCGGATAGACTGTGATCTCGATCCGTCCGTCGGTCTTTTCCTTGACAAGTTCTGCAAAAGTTTCTGCGGCGTTCGCGCCATCCGAACCCGGCTTGTCCAATGTCGACAAGCGAAGGGTCTCCGCCTCCGCGGCTCCTGCCATCAGCATTGCCGAAGCGAACGCCACCGTCGTGAGCCACCTACCGTGTACCGACATCTTGCTCTCCTCTGCGGTCATTTTTCTTATGTATGTCATACAATGTGGGTACAAGACCAACATGTATGATCAAACAATATCAAAAATCTGCTACTGTCAAGCGGGTAGAATGGCATTGTATGGTGCTTTTAGGCGGGATGTTTGATGCGCTTTGCGCAGATCTGGTCTAAAACCGGGAGATGTTGACTTGTTTGTATGTAATACAATATGTCTGGTGACCGGTGACAACCGGCGGGCACAACACACCATTATCAGACAGACCAAGGGTATTGCGGCGAATGTTCGATAAGTTGAGTTTCAGGAAGTCTGATGGTCCGATCTACTTGCAGATTGCCGGGATCATTGAGGAAAGAATTGCGAATGGACAACTTGCGGTCGGAGACCGGCTGCCGCCGCAGCGGGACATTGCCCAGTCGACCGGGGTTAATCTGACGACTGTTACGCGGGCCTTCGCCTCCTTGCAGGAACGCGGTTTGGTGGAAAGCCGGCCGGGCCGCGGCTCCATCGTCGCAGATCCGTCCCAGGTCGCAGTCTTCAAGTCGGCGCCGCTCGACCGGTCGGGATATATCGACCTCTCCGTCAACCGTCCGGCAACAACCGGCTACCTTCAGGCGCTCTCGGCTCTGATGACCCAGTTGCCGGCTGATCCCCGCTTTACGGCCCTGCAAGATTTTCACGCGCCGGAAGGGCCGGTCTGGGCACGGGAGGCGATGGCCGCCTGGATGTCGACGCTGATCGGGACGGTCGATCCTTCAAACCTGGTTGTCACCAATGGGGCGCAGCAGGCACTCGGCTGTGTTCTGCGAGCTATCGCCCGGCCGGGCGATGTCATTGTAACGGACATAGTGACCTATCAAGGTATTGGCGCGCTCTGTCGTTCTCTCGACCTGGTCCTGAAGCCGGTCGAAGTGGACGGCGAGGGCATGAGCCCCGCCGATTTCGCGGCCGTCTGCGAAGCGGACCGGCCGCGCGCGGTCTTCCTGATCCCGACGCTGCACAACCCGTTGACCGTCACCATGTCTGCTGAACGCAAGGCCACCCTTGCCGCCACCGCGCGGCGGCACGGCGTCCTCATCATTGAAGACGACGTCTACCGGGCCCTGAAACCTGGCGCAGCACCGACATTCGCGCAAACGAACCCGGACATCACCATCCATATCAACAGCCTGTCGAAATGTGTCGCACCCGGTCTTCGGCTTGGCGCCGTGCTGGCGCCGGAGCCGATGGTGTTCGACATTGCCGCCATGTTGAGGATCGACTGCTGGAGCATCAGCGCGCTCAATGCGCTGATTGCGGTGCGCATGATCGAAGAAGGCACACTCGACGCAATCATTGCGGGACAAGTGGCCGAGTTTCGCAATCGGCAGGAAATCGTGCAATCGATCCTCTCCGGGCACGATCTGGCAACCGATGACGTCTCGCCCCATTGCTGGCTGCGTCTGCCGGATCCCTGGCACGGCAATTCCTTCGTCAAAGCCGCCCATCGAGATGGCGTCGGCGTGCTGTCGGGCGAAGCCTTTGCGGTCACCCGGGAATGTATTCCACATGCCGTGCGCATTAATCTCGGCGCTGCCCGGACACACGAGGATTTGCGTTCAGGCCTCGACAAGCTTTGCCAGATCCTGAAGAGCGACCGTCGCCGTTACGAAGCTCTCCAGTGATCATGAGCGAGGTTCTGACTACCGAAATCGCCGTGATCGGCGGCGGCGTCTCGGGGCTGGCAAGTGCATTTCGGCTTGCCTCCGAAGGTCGGGAGATTCTGGTTATCGACCCGGATCTAGACGCCGGCGGCACCAGTTTTGGCAGTGCGGGGACCATCGCCGACTACGCCGTGATGCCGGTCGGGACGCCTGCCTTGCTGCGAAACCTGCCTTCGTTGCTCCTCTCCAGAGACAGCCCACTGTCGATCCGCAAGGCAGCGCTGTTTTCTCTGGCGCCCTGGATGGCCCGCTTCGCGTGGCATTCGCTGCCAGGCAATTGCCGCCGTAATGCAGATCGGATCGCCCGCATGTTGTCCGAAGTTCCCACCGGCTGGGCGAACCTTCTGATGGAAATCGGGGCAGAGGATCTGATGCGGAACAGGGGTTGCCTCTATCTTTACAGCACACGCTCGGCCTTCGACCGCGCAGGAGGTGAAATCGCGGTGAGAAACCATTTCCAGGTGCCTCAGGAACTCCTGTCCCAGGAAGAAACGGCAGCGCTCGAACCCGCACTGCCACCGTTTGAAGGCGGCAGTGTCTATTTTCCGAACGCTTCGCACTTGAGCGACCCTGGCGCGCTGATGGGACGGTTGAAAGCCGCCACCGAGAGCAAGGGCGTGGCATTTCTCCACGCAGCCGCACGCGCGCTCGAGCGGACTTCAGATGGCGTGATGGTGTCCTGTGGTTCCAGCAAGGTCCGGGCGAAGACTGTGGTGATTGCAGCCGGCGCACATTCGAAAGTGCTGGCCCGCCAGGCCGGAGACCGCGTGCCACTCGACACAGAACGCGGCTACCATGTCGAATTCGACATGGACACCCCACCATTGTCCCGCCCTGTCTGCCCGACCGCAAATGGCTTCTACCTCATACCCATGGCAGGACGCCTGCGCGCGGCGGGCACGGTGGAACTTGGAGGCCTGACCGCGCCGCCCTCGGCAAAACGCCTGACATTTCTTGAAGAACGGGCGCGTGCCGTTTTCCCCTCTCTCGGCGCGCCGGACCGAACCTGGCTCGGTTTTCGGCCGTCCATGCCCGACTCCGTTCCGGTTATCCGCGCCTCAAAGGGCGGCAACGATATCATCTTTGCCTTCGGGCACGGTCATCTCGGCCTCACCCTGGCGCCGGTCACCGCCCGCATGGTCAGTGATCTCATCGCAAAGCGAAAAGGCGTCGCGTAGCAATCGCTCTTGATCGTGAATTGCGCCTTGATAGTTATATGATATAATCATTATGGTCTATAGCGGTATCCGGTAAGGAGGCTGGGCCGCACAAGGAGGATGACATGACGAGGCAATCGAGATTGCCGGGCGTCGTTGCGGCGGCGCTTGTGCCGCTGGCTGCGATCGCTCCGGCCACGCAGGCCCATGCACAGGCCAGGCTCGCCTGCGAACCCGCCGCGCTTTCCGAGCTTGCATTGCCGGGCACCCGCATCGTGTCGGCGCAGTCCGCTCCAGCCGATGACCAGGCAGGCCCGCACTGCATCGTGCGCGGCGCGGTCAACGAGCGGACCGGCGCCGACGGCATGCCCTACGCGATCGGCTTCGAAATGCGGCTGCCGGACGAATGGAACGGGCGATATGTCCACCAGGCCAATGGCGGCAACGACGGCAAGGTGGTGCCTGCCTACGGCGATCTCAAAGGCAACCAGCCGGACAACGCCCTGTCACGCGGCTACGCCGTCCTCTCCACCGATGCCGGCCATGACGGAGAGGCCAATCCGGACGCGGGCCTTGCCGGCGGCAACGTATTCGGCCTCGATCACCAGGCGCGCGTCGATTACGGCTACGGCGCCAACGTCGTCCTGACCCCGATCGCCAAGAACCTGATCGAGGCCTATTACGGCGACGGCCCGGAGTATTCCTACATGGTCGGCTGCTCCAACGGCGGCCGTCACGCGCTGGTCGGCGCGACCCGTCTCGCGGACGAGTTCGACGGCTTCCTCGCCGGCGCGCCCGGCTACAACCTGCCCATGGCGGCCGTGCAGCACGCCTGGGACGTGCAGAGCTTCCGCCTTGCCAATGAGGATATCCGCAAGGCTTTCAGCCCGCAGGACATGGCCGTTGTGGCAGATGGCGTTCTTGAGGCCTGCGACAGCCTCGATGGCGCCGAAGACGGCATCGTCGGCGACCTCGTTGCATGCCAGTCCGCATTTGACCTGAACAGCCTCCAATGTGCCGCCGGCGAGAGCAACCAGTGCCTCGCGGCGGAACAGGTGGAAGCGCTGTCGCGCGCCTTCGCCGGCCCCACGAACTCTGCGGGTGAGCAACTCTACACCGACTGGTCCTACGACGCCGGCATCGCTTCGGGCGACTGGCGCTTCTGGAAGCTCGAGAGCCCGATCCCGCCATGGGACCACATGCCGCTCATCGCCGTGATGGGCGCGGGCTCGCTGGCGCACGTCTTCACCACGCCGCCGAGCGAAATCGAGGGCACGCCGGAAGCGCTGCTCGACTTCCTTATCAACTTCGACTTCGACGAGGACGGAAAGAAGATCCTGGCGACCAGCGACGCGTTTCCCGCCTCGCCGATGGACGTGATGGCGCCGACCGACTGGCGCGCGCCGAAGATCGCCGAACTCCAGCAGGCCGGCGGCAAGGCGATCGTCTTCCACGGCGCCAGCGACGGCGTGTTCTCGATAAATGCGACCATCGACTGGTACGAAAGGCTCAAGGCCAATAATGGCGGCGATGTCTCCGATTTCGCGCGCTTCTACAGCGTCCCCGGCATGGCGCATTGCGACGGCGGGCCCGCGACCGACCGCTTCGACCTGTTCCAGGAACTGGTGGACTGGGTCGAAAAGGGCGAGGCGCCGGGTGCAGTCGTCGCATCTGTGCGGGCCGACAACAAGGAGCTGCCCGAGGGTTGGAGCAAGCAGCGCACCAGGCCGCTGTGCGACTGGCCGCAGGTGGCGCGCTACGACGGCTCGGGAGACATCGAAAGCGCCGACAGTTTCACCTGCCGCTAGAAGGCGCTGGCGATCGAAGGCGTAGCGGGCGCCCGCCGAGTTCGGACTTAAGGGATTCGAAACTGCCTATCTGTGAAAAATCGCGCGCATTTTGAGGGTCCCGCACGATCGCTGCGATAGTCGGCATAGCACGGGTGCGGATGCCGGTGAGTTCCCGTCCTGACCATGCATGACAGTCATGGCTCGCTTGAGAAGGAACAAGGTTCCTTCACGGCGGTTGGGGTCTGGATATTTGCGAGATGTCAACATCCGAAGCCGATCCGACGCGTGAGAGAAAGGCAGGTGCATCCATGACCCCACCCACCGGATTCAAAGACCATCGCGCCGCCAGCGCCCAGGGCGCAGCCCCGGCCAACCCGGACAGGGCGGAGCGATCGCGTTTTTCGCTCACCGTCAATGGGCAGGAGCGGACGCTTGACGTCGATCACAGGACCACGCTGCTCGACGCGCTGCGCGAGCATCTGCATCTCACGGGGACGAAGAAGGGCTGTGACCACGGCCAGTGTGGCGCCTGCACCGTTACGGTCAACGGCCGGCGCATGAACTCGTGTCTCAGCCTCGCCGTGATGCATGAGGGCGATGAAATCAGAACCATCGAAGGGATCGGTACGCCAGATAACCTCGACCCGATGCAGGCCGCCTTCCTCCAGCATGACGCCTTCCAGTGCGGTTACTGCACGCCCGGCCAGATCTGTTCGGCCAAAGCGGTGATTGAGGAAATCCGCGAGGGCATCCCCAGTCACGTGACCGGGGATCTGACCGCGGGATTAGAAATGTCGGACGCCGAAATCCGGGAACGCATGTCAGGCAACATCTGCCGGTGCGGCGCCTATTCCAACATCCTGGCAGCAATCACCGCGGTGGCGGAGGAACGGGGATGAGAGCTTTCTCTTACGAACGCGCCGCCGATCCGGCCGCTGCCGCGGCGCGGGCCGCTGAAGTTCCAGGCGCGAAGTTCATCGCCGGCGGCACCAATCTTCTCGATCTGATGAAACTGGAAATCGAGACGCCGGTTCATCTGATCGACGTGAACGGGCTCGATCTCGACAAGATTTCCGAAACGCCACAAGGCGGGCTGCGCATAGGTGCAATGGTGCGCAACACCGATCTTGCAGCTCACGAGCGTGTACGGAACGATTACGGCGTCCTGACGCGGGCACTCGTTGCCGGTGCCTCGGGCCAGTTGCGCAACAGGGCGACCACGGCCGGAAATCTGCTGCAACGCACCCGCTGTCCGTATTTCTATGACACGGCGCAAGCCTGCAACAAGCGCAACCCCGGCGCCGGCTGTGCGGCTCTTTCCAAGGGCGCTTTCTCACGCCAGCTTGGCATCGTCGGCACCTCGGATGCATGCATCGCCACCCATCCCTCGGACATGGCCGTTGCGTTGCGGGTGCTTGATGCGGTGGTCGAGACGGTTACGCCGGCGGGTACCGAGCGCCGCATTCCGCTCGAAGAGTTCCACCGCCTGCCGGGCGAGAACCCCGATCAGGAAACGGCATTGATGCCGGGAGAAATCATTACCGCGGTAAGCTTGCCGCCTCCGACCGGCGGCCGTCAGGCTTATTACAAGGTGCGCGACCGCGCGTCCTTTGCCTTTGCGCTGGTCTCGGTTGCGCTGATCCGCCAGCCCGACGGCTCCGGACAGGTGGCGCTTGGCGGCGTCGCGCCCAAGCCGTGGCGCCGGGCGGATGCCGATGCGGAACTGCCGAACGGTGCACGCGCCACGATCGCGCGACTGCTCGACGGCGCCCGACCGACTGAGGAAAACGCCTTCAAGTTAACGCTCGCCGAGCGAACGTTGGCCGCCATGCTGGCGGAGGAGTGATACGATGGAATTCAATCAACCAGCCGGGCAAAACATCTTCGACGGCGCAACGATCGTCGGCAAGCCGCACCTGCGTGTCGACGGCCCGCTGAAGGTCACGGGAACCGCGCCTTACGCCTATGAGCGCCACGATGTCGTCGACGGCCAGCTCGTCGGCTATCCGGTCGGCTCCGGCATCGCCAAGGGGAAAATCACCTCGATGGATGCGTCTGCCGCTCGTGCAGCGCCCGGTGTCGTGGCGGTGGTCACCACGCTCGAGATCGATCCCCTGCCTCTGGGAATGTCCAACGTCGCCCGGCTGTTCGGCGGCAGCGAGGTGCAGCATTATCACCAGGCGATCGCCGTGGTGGTCGCCGACAGCTTTGAACAGGCACGGGCGGCGGCCGCCCTCGTCAAGGTGAGCTACGAAGAAGAGAAATCGGATTTCGATCTGGACGCCGGGTTCCGGCGGCTTGAAGGCACCGGCGATCCCTCGGTCGACGTGGGAGACGTCGAGGCCGCCTTCCGGAACGCCGCGGCCGTCGTGGACGAGATATATCGCACGCCATCACAGTCCCACGCGATGATGGAGCCATTTGCTTCCGTGGTCGATTGGTCGGACGGCGACCGGCTGACGGTCTGGACCTCGAACCAGATGATCAGCCGGAATCGGGCCTCGCTGGCCACAACCTTCGGCATCGACGAGGAGAAGATCCGGGTGGAGAGCCCGTATGTCGGCGGCGGTTTTGGTGGCAAGCTGTCGCTGCGAGCCGACGAAGTTCTGGCCGCGCTCGGCTCACGGGCCGCCGGGCGCCCGGTCAAGTTGGCGTTGCCGCGGCCCTTCTTGATGAACAACACGACGCACCGTTCGGCTACGGTGCAACGCATCCGGCTGGCTGCAGGGGCGGACGGGAAGCTTGCCGGCATCTGGCATGAAGCCGCATCGCACACCCTTCCCGGCGGGCAGGGCGAGGATCTCGACCGGCCAGAGCAAGACCTTCTACGCAGCAGCGAACCGCCGCATCAACCATCACCCGGTCGAGATGAACCTGCCGGAGGCTGCCGACATGCGGGCGCCGGGCGAGGCGTCGGGCCTTATGGCGCTCGAAATCGCGATGGATGAGATGGCCGAGAAGCTCGGCATGGATCCGGTCCAGTTCCGGATCGTCAACGACACGCAGGTCAATCCGAGCAAGCCCGAGATGCCCTTCTCGGAGCGGCACTTCATCGAGTGTCTTAAACGCGGAGCCGAGGAATTCGGCTGGCCGGATCGCAATAGGGCGCCCGGCGGGATGCGGGAAGGCGAGTGGCTGATCGGGCATGGCATGGCAGGCGCCATGCGCGGCGGAAACACGCTCGATTCAGGCGCGCGCGTGCGCCTCAACGCAGGTCGGCTGATCGTCGAAACCGACATGACCGACATCGGGACCGGTTCCTACACGATCATCGCACAGACCGCCGCCGAAACGATGGGACTGACAATGGACGCGGTCGAGGTAAGGCTCGGCGACAGCGCCTATCCCGCCGCCTCGGGGTCGGGCGGCCAGTTCGGCGCCGCGAGCTCCACTGCCGGCGTCTATGCCGCCTGCCTCGCCCTGCAGCGCCAGATCGCAATGCATCTCGGGGTCGAGAACCCACGGTTCGAAAACGGCCAGGTTCGGGCCGGCAACACGGTCGTTTCCCTCGCCGAAGCATCGATGGAGCAGGAACTGGTCGGCGAGGACATGATGACGTTCGGCAAATTCAAGGAAGGTCTCCAGCTCGACACTTTTGCCGCGCATTTCGTCGAGGTCGGCGTCCATGCCGCCACCGGCGAAACACGTGTTCGGCGGATGCTGGCCGTGTGTGATTGCGGCCGGATCCTCAACCCGGTCACCGCACGAAGCCAGGTAATCGGCGGCATGACCATGGGCGTCGGCGCCGCCCTGTCGGAGGAATTGGCCACCGACCTCGGGCGCGGGTTCTTCGTCAACCATGATCTCGCCGGCTACGAGGTGGCGGTTCACGCCGACATCCCGCAGCAGGAAGTGATCTTTCTCGATACGGTCGACGCGGCATCAACTCCGCTCAAGGCCAAGGGCGTTGGTGAACTCGGTATCTGCGGCGTTGCAGCGGCAGTGGCCAATGCCGTCTACAACGCAACCGGGATCAGGGTGCGCGACTGTCCGATCACCCTTGACAAGATGATCGACGAGCTGCCGGCGATCTGACCGCAGCTGTCAACACCGGTCATCGACTGGACTTCACGACAAGGAGGCATTAAATTATCACTTGGTATTACTTTTTGATAAGAGGCCGCTAATGGCAACTTCTCTCAAGATCAGCGACGAACTGAAAGGTCGCGTTCAGCAGCTCGCTCGTCAGCGCCGCCGCTCGGCGCATTGGATCATGCTCGAAGCGATCCAGCAATATGTCGCGCGCGAGGAAGCCCGCGAAGATTTCCTGCGGGAAGCGCTTACGTCCTGGGCGGACTATCAGGAAACCGGTGAGCATCTGACCGGACAGGAGGTCCGCAGCTGGTTGGACAGCTGGGGCTCGGACGACGAAGAAGCGGCACCTGAGTGCCGCAGGTAATCGTGACGCAGCGTGCAGTTCGGGGATTGGAGCGCTGCAGACGTTTCTTGGCCGGCAAGTCATCCGAAGCCGCCCGGCGGGCCGGTCGGGCTATCGCGCGACAATTCCGGCTCCTGGAAACGGCCCCCAATGCCGGTAGACCGGTTCCGGATCTGCCGGAGCTGCGCGAGTTGGTGATACCGTTCGGGGACACAGGCTATGTCGCCCTATACCGTTTTGAGCCGACCAGCGACACTGTTTATGTATTGGCGTTCCGGCACCAGAAAGAGGCCGGCTACTGACCTGACCCCAAAAGGCGTCCCTTATCTCGCACAATAGCCCCTCTTGAGCTCGAAAGCCGCGCTGAGATTCAAGAAGGCGATGGATGTGCATGGTGATCTAGACATCCCATAAAAGCCTTCACACGTTTTCGGAAGTCACGGTGAGAAAACGCACCGGTTCGGTGCTCACCTCGACGGCGATCATTTCCAGCTTGCGCAGGACGGTATCGAGCGACCGGCGCGCCTGGATTTCGGGAGCCTGATCGATGACGATCGACATGATGCCGGATCGCAAATAGCCCGCGGTCCGTTCCGTCAGTTCATGGCCGACCCAGAAGATGGAATATGACACCGGCGCGATCGGCACCGTGTGGTCCAGCGCCGTCAATGCCGGCTCGATGCACGGGCAGAAGCTGCGCATCGTCGGGTCGAAAGCCAGCATCGAATGGTGGGATGAGCGGCCAAATCAGCTTTCCTACGAAATCCAGGGCGAACCGGCCCGCGTGCTGGAACGCGGGATGGGGTATCTCGCACCGCAAGCCCTGGCCGACGACCGGATCGGCGCCGGCCATCCCGAAGGCCTGTTCGAGGCCTGGGCGAATCTGTACCGGCGATTTGCGCTCGCAATGTCTGGAGAGCCGATGAGCGGCGACTTCTGGTATCCCGATATAAGGGCCGGGGTCGAAGGCGTCCGCTGGGTGGAAAACTGCGTCAGGTCCGCCGAAGCGGGCGGTGTTTGGGTCGACTACGCCTGATGGTCCGATCAGATGGCACAAAAACTTCTTGATTTCGTCAAATCACCTCAACAAAGTGTCAGTGCGATGATGGTAATATTCCAAGAGAATTGTGAATGGCCCGCCGACCGACAATTTCCGATCTCGCCAGGGAAGCAGGAGTAAGTCCGGCAACGGTTGACCGTGTCCTGAACGGGCGAGAGCGCGTGCGCCGGGAAACCGCGCAGCGCGTCTACGCCGCCGCCAACCGCATCGGCTATCACGGCGTCCGCCTGATCGAGCAGCGCCTGCAAGTGGACTTGCCGGAATGCCGCCTAGGCTTTGTCCTACAGAAGCAGCGCCAGTCCTTCTATCAATCCTTCGGTGAGCATCTGGAGAGAGCCGTGCAGGCCCTGCCGGATGTGCGCGGCCGGTTCGTTCTGGAATACTGCCCGACCCAGACCCCCTCCGATATTGCCGACATGATGCTGCAGGTCGGCCGACAAGTGGACGTTCTGGCTGCCGTGGCGGTTAACCACCAGGTGACCTCTGCGGCGGTGAACGAGTTGAAGGCGGCCGGCGTGCCGACATTCTCGCTGCTGTCGGATTTCGCCCAGGGCGAGCGGGCGAATTATGTCGGCCTCAACAATCTGAAGATGGGCCGTGTGGCGGCATCGATGCTCGCCATGGCCGTTCATGCTCCTGGAAAGATTGCGATTTTCGTGGGCGGCCACCGCTGGCACGGCCACGACCTTCGCGAAACCGGGTTCCGGACCTACTTCCGCGAGTTCCATCCCAATTTTACCGTGCTCGACACTCTGGTGAACCTGGAAACAAGACAGCTTACGCACGAGGCGACGCTTGACCTTCTCGAGCGCCATCCGGACCTGAAAGGCATCTACGTTGCCGGTGGCGGGATGGAAGGCGCGATTTCGGCGCTTCGGGAAGTGCGTGCGCCCGGTGACGTGGCGCTTGTCGTCAATGAACTGACGCCTGAGTCCCGTGCAGCCCTTTCCGACCGCTATGCGCTCATGGCGATCGGAACCCCGCTCGACGAACTCAGCCGCGATCTTGCATCGCTGATGGTGGAGTCGGTGCGCGGCTCCTCCAGTGAGGGACTGCCGGGACAGCGCTTCCTGCAACCGCGCCTCTGCCTGCCTGAATCCCTCTAGCCTGCTGAAGAGCGCTCCTTCCGCCGTTGGCCCGATCGGAGGCCGGAACGCGGCCGGATGGGCCGGTTTGGATGGAAATGATGTAAAATCGTCAAGAGTGCTTTGATGACTTCGTCATAGATGAGGTTACTTACATCATGTTCTATTGACGGGCAGGCATACATCACCGGTAATAGTCCCCAACGAATTGACGCGTCGTTTCTCAAGAGAGTGGGACGCAGGGGAAGGTAATCCGGATATGCTGCCGATCGCACTCAATCACATGACGGTGCCTAGTCTGCGATACGATGCGCTGTTCACGCTTGCCCGGAAGCTGGGCTGCATCGGCGTGGAGCTTCGCAACGATCTCGACACGCCGCTGTTCGACGGCGATGCCCCGCAGACCGTTGCCGCGACGGCCCGGCAGCACGGACTGCGGATCGTGGGATTGTCCCAGGTCTATCCATTCAACGACTGGTCGGATGCGGTGCGCGGGGAGGTACGGACCCTGATCGAAACGGCAGTGGCCTGCGGCGCCGAAACCATCAGTCTCATCCCGCGCAATGACGGCCAGGGGCTCGGAAACGGCGAGCGCCAGGCCAATCTGCGCGTCGCCCTGCGCGAGATCAAGCCGATGCTCGACGCCGCCGACATGGTCGCCCTCATCGAGCCGCTTGGCTTCATGTCCTCCTCGTTGAGGAGCAAGGCGGAAGCCGTGGAAGTGATCGAGTCGCTGCGGGCCGCGGACCGCTACAAGCTGGTGCATGACACGTTCCATCATCATCTGGCCGGCGAGGACCGGTTCTTCCCCGAATATACCGGCATCGTGCATGTCTCGGGCGTTATCGATCCGCATCTCGATGTGGCGGACATGCGGGACGGGCACCGCATTCTGGTCGATGGCCAGGACCGTCTCGGCAATGTCCGGCAATTGAATGAACTGTTTGCCGCCGGATACTCGGGACCGGTGTCCTATGAGGCCTTTTCACCGGTCGTGCACCGCTTGGCGTCGCCGGAACAGGCGCTGGCGGAGTCGATCTCGTTCATGCGGGCCGGAATGAAACAGGCCGCGGCCTGATGGTGAGTTTTCGACTCTCCGGCGAGAGGAGATCGGGATCGCTGAATGATCAAAAAACATCATTTCAGAAATTCATGTTCTGTGATCATCGGCGTTGAATGACGCGCCGCCTGGAATTGCAAGACACGCAAGTGTTCGGGGCTGTTACCAGGTTGTGTTGTTCGGAATGGGAAGGCGTTGCCGTCCCCAATCGGCCCCGCCAGGGGCAAGAGGAGTGTTGGCGGCAATCGTGCCGCTCATACGGGAGGATAAAATGAAGAAGTTCCTTATCGCAGCCGGCGTTGCATCCATGATGACAACGACAGCGATGGCCGAGACCGTCGGCGTGTCGATGGCATTGTTCGACGACAATTTCCTGACTGTGTTGCGCAACGGCATGATCGAATACGCCGACGGTCTGGAAGGCGTCGATATCCAGGTGGAGGACGCGCAGAACGACGTCGGCAAGCAGCTCAACCAGATCCAGAACTTTATCGCGTCCGGCGTCGATGCAATCGTGGTCAACCCGGTCGACACGGATGCGACCATCGCCATGACCCAGGCCGCCGCGAATGCAGGCGTTCCGCTGGTCTATGTCAACCGGGAGCCGGTGAACGTCGACGATCTTCCGGACAACCAGTCCTTCGTGGCTTCGGACGAGCGCGAATCCGGCACCCTGGAAACCCAGGAAATCTGCCGCCTCCTCAAGGAGCAGGGCAAGGGCGAAGGTGCCAAGATCGTCGTGATGATGGGCGAACTCTCCAACCAGGCCGCGCGGATGCGCACCCAGGACGTTCATGACGTCATTGCCACGGACGAGTGCTCCTTCATGGAAATCGTCGAAGAGCAGACCGCCAACTGGTCCCGCACGGAAGGTGCCGACCTGATGACCAACTGGCTCTCCGCAGGCCTCGAGTTCGATGCTGTCGTCGCCAACAATGACGAAATGGCCATCGGTGCCATTCAGGCCATGAAGTCGGCCGGTATTTCAATGGACGAGATGCTGATCGGCGGCGTGGACGCGACCCAGGACGCGCTGGCTGCCATGCAGGCCGGTGACCTGGACGTCACCGTGTTCCAGGATGCGGCCGGCCAGGGGCAGGGGGCCGTCGATGCCGCTCTTCGCCTCGCCAAGGGCGAAGAGGTCGAGCAGAAGGTCTACGTGCCGTTCCAGCTGGTTACACCGGAAAACATCGACAAGTTCCTCAGCAAGAACTGATCTCGCTGGCTACGAAACGGTGGGGAGCGGCGCAGGCCGCTCTCCGTCACAAGCGGTGTCGACCGCATAAATCAGGAGGAGGATGAGATGGTTGAGGTGGCTACCGGGACAGCTATGGATTTGCCCAAGCCGAGGAAACGGCACTGGCCGACCGAACTCAACGCGCTGTTGGGGCTGGTCGGCATCGCCCTGATCTTCGAGGTACTGGGCTGGATTTTCCAGGGGCAGAGTTTCCTTCTCAACCCCCAGCGCCTGTCGATCATGATCCTGCAGGTGGCGACCATCGGGATCATTGCCGTGGGCGTGACGCAGGTGATCATCTCCGGCGGCATCGATCTTTCCTCCGGCTCCGTCGCGGGTGCGACGGCTATGATCGCAATGAGTTTCGCGCAGGTGTCGACTTATCCACGTGCCGTGTTCATCGAACAGGGCTGGGTGGACCTGCCGGTCATCATTCCGCTCGCCGTCGGGATTCTCTGCGGGCTGACCGCGGGTCTCATCAACGGACTTCTCATCGCCTATACCAAAATCCCTCCGTTCATCGCCACGCTCGGCATGATGGTGACGGCACGCGGTGTGGCCAAGTGGTACACGAAGGGCCAGCCGGTTTCCTTCCCCACCGACAGTTTCGCCGCAATCGGCAAGGGCATGATGCCGGTCATTATCTTCCTGGGGCTGGCGGTGCTGTTCTATCTGATCCTGCGGTTCACGGTTTACGGCAAGCATACCTATGCGATCGGCTCCAATCCGGATGCCGCGCGCATGTCGGGTATCAATGTCGAACGTCATCTGGTGCTGGTTTATTCGGTCGCGGGCGTCTTGGCGGGGATTGCCGGCATGGTGCTGGCCGCGCGCGGCCTGACGGCCCAGGCCGGAATGGGCATCATGTACGAGCTCGACGCCATCGCGATGACGGTGATCGGCGGCGTCAGTCTTGCCGGCGGCCGGGGATCGATTGTCGGAACGGCCATAGGCATGCTGATTTTCGGCGTGATCATCTCGGGCTTCACCTTTCTCAGGATCGACGCCTACTACCAGGAAATCATCAAGGGCATGATCATCGTTGCAGCCGTCGTTGCGGATGTCTGGCGGCAGAAGCGCCGTGCCTTGGAAGACTAGGACTTGGGAAGGAGAGAACTGATGGATTCCGATATCATTCTGAAGACCGAGGGCCTGACCAAGCACTATGGTGGTCTGCATGCGCTCGAGGACGCCGACTTCGAGCTCCGCGCCGGCGAACATATCGCGGTTGTCGGGGACAACGGAGCAGGAAAGTCGACCTTCGTTCGCCAGATCACCGGCGTCGAGCAGCGCACGCGCGGCAAGGTCTGGTTCGACGGGAAGGAAGTCGAATTCACCGGGCCGCTGGAAGCCCGCGAGGCCGGCATCGAAACCGTGTACCAGAACCTCGCCCTGGCCGACGAACTCGATGTTCCTTCCAACCTGTTCCTGGGCCGTGAAAAGATCCTGTTCAATCTCGGGCCTTTCTCGATCCTGAACCGCCGGGCCATGCGACAGGCGACGGAGGAGGGCCTGAAGCGCACGGGCGTCAAGATCCAGAACCTGGACGTCTCCATCCGCAACATGTCGGGTGGCCAGCGGCAGTGCGTGGCGATCGCCCGCTCGGCGACCTTCGCCAGCAAGCTGATCATCATGGATGAGCCGACCGCGGCCCTCGGCGTGCAGGAGACCGCGCAGGTTGAAAACATCATCCGCAACCTGAAGGAACAGGGCATTCCGCTGATCCTGGTCAGTCACAACCTGCGCCAGGTCTTCGATCTGGTCGACCGGATCGTCGTTTTCCGCAGAGGGCGGATCGCGGCCTCCCTGAATGCCAAGGAAGTCGATGGCAATGATGTCGTTGCCTACATCACCGGGGTGAAGGGAACAAGCAAAGAGGAAAGTGCGGCTTTCGCTTGAAGAAACCGGTCGGCTCGCGGCGGGTCCATGGATGCTTTCTGCAGCAGAGCATCTGGCCTTGTCTCCCAGGGATCCGCCTCGTCTCCTCCCAGCCGGCCATGGCGCCGGTGCGTGACACTCCCTGCCACGCACCGGTCGCCGGAACGGCGGCGGAACAGAGATGCTGACCGCCGTTCGGAAGGTGTTGCCGGTGGATCGGCCACCGGTGCAGGAACCGTAGATCAGCCTGCCTTTATGGACGCGCATCCAACGGCGGAAAACTGATTGATTCTAACATGTTGGAGCATCTCGTCTGCGTTCGTATGACCGCAGGATGCTCCTGCGCATGCCCGGACGACGGGATGCATATTCAAAGCGAAAGTCTGGAGTCGAGGAGCATCCGATGCACAAACCACTCGATGTCATCACGATCGGCCGGTCCTCGGTCGATCTCTACGGGGCGCAGGTGGGCGGCCGGCTGGAGGACATGGGATCCTTCAACAAGTATATCGGCGGCTCGCCCACCAACATGGCCTGCGGCACCGCCCGCCTTGGCCTCAGGTCCGGGCTGATCACGCGGGTGGGCAACGAGCATATGGGCCGCTTCATCCGCGAGGAGCTGGAGCGGCACGGTGTGGCGACCGACGGGGTCGTCACCGATGCGGAGCGCCTGACCGCCCTCGTCCTGCTCGGCATCCGCGACCAGGAACAGTTCCCGCTGATCTTCTATCGCGAGAACTGCGCCGACATGGCGCTGTGCGAGGAGGACATCGATCCGGACTTCATCGCCTCGGCGAAGGCGGTGGTTGCCACCGGCACCCATCTGTCCCATCCGCGCACCGAAGCGGCCGTCCTGAAGGCCCTGCATCTTGCCCGCGAAAGCGGCGGCCGGACGGCGCTCGACATCGACTACCGGCCGAACCTGTGGGGGCTTGCCGGCCATGATGCGGGCGAAAGCCGGTTCATCGCCTCCGACCAGGTGACGGCAAAGCTGCAGTCCAGCCTGCATCTCTTCGACCTGATCGTCGGCACGGAGGAGGAGTTCCACATTGCCGGCGGCACCACCGACACGGTTGAGGCGCTGAGGAACGTCCGGAAGGTCTCCGCGGCGGTGCTGGTGTGCAAGCGCGGCCCGATGGGCGCCGCCGCATTCGAGGCGGACATTCCGGACAGCCTGGACGAGGGCATCTCCGGCCCCGGGTTTCCGATCGAGGTGTTCAACGTGCTGGGCGCGGGCGACGGTTTCATGTCGGGCCTCTTGAAGGGCTGGATTACCGGTGAGGACTGGGTGACCAGCCTCACCTATGCCAATGCCTGCGGCGCCTTCGCGGTGTCGCGCCACGGCTGCACCCCGGCCTATCCGAGCTGGGAGGAGCTGCAGTTCTTCCTGAAACGCGGCATTGAGCGCAAGGACCTGCGCAACGACCCGGCGCTGGAACAGATCCACTGGTCCACCAACCGGCACCGCACCCATGGCGGTGACTGGTCGACCCTCAGGACTTTCGCCTTCGATCATCGCGTTCAATTTGAGGAGATGAGCGGCTACACGCCAGAGAAGGCTGGCGCTTTCAAGAAGCTCTGTCTTCAAGCGACTCTGGACGTCTCCGAGAAGCAGCCGGGCTACGGCATTCTCTGCGATTTGCGCCTTGGTCGCGAGGCGCTTTACGAGGCGACGGGCAATGGCTTGTGGATAGGCAATACGGTCGAATGGCCAAAATCGCGTCCGCTACAGGTGGAGCCTTTACTTGGCCCCGATTTCGGCGGCCTGGCCGAATGGCCGGTGGAGCATGTCATCAAGGTTCTGTGCTTCTGCCATCCGGACGATGAAGAAGCGATGTGGGAAGACCAGCTGTCTACAGTCGAACGACTGTTTCATGCTGGCCGCCGGCAACGCCTGGAATTCTTACTGGAGGTGATCGCATCCAAAGTCGGTCCCGTGGATGAGGATACGGCGCCAAAGATGATCCAGCGGTTCTACGATCGCGGCATCTACCCGGACTGGTGGAAACTCGAACCGTTCCAGACAGAGACGGCCTGGGAAAGGGTCTGCGCAACCATCAATCGCAACGACCCGCATACGCGCGGGATAGTCATCCTGGGTCTGGACGCTCCGGAATGGGAACTGGCGGCAAGCTTCGAGATCGCCGCCCGCTTCGATCTGGTCAAGGGCTTTGCCATAGGCCGGACAATCTTCGCCGATGCGGCACGGGCCTGGATGAAAGGCGAGATGAGCGACAAGGTCGCTGTTGCACACATGGCCGAGCGATTCAGGCGGCTCTGCGGTATCTGGGACAACGCGCGCGCAGCTGCCCGGGCGGCTGCGTAAGGAGACGAGATCATGAGCGCAACCATCCGTCTCACGGCCGCCCAGGCCATGGTCAAATGGCTTTCGGTGCAGATGACCGAGGATAATGAACGGTTCATCGAGGGCATGTGGGCGATCTTCGGCCATGGCAACGTGGCCGGCATTGGCGAAGCGCTGCACGCTGCCAGGGACACCTTCCCGACCTGGCGCGGCCAGAACGAACAAACCATGGCCCATGCGGCCATCGCCTATGCGAAAACGATGAAGCGCCGCAGGGCCCATGCGGTCACCTCGTCCATCGGACCGGGGTCGACCAATATGGTGACGGCGGCGGCGCTGGCGCATGTCAACCGGCTGCCGCTGCTGATGGTCTGCGGCGATGTCTTTGCCAGCCGCCGCCCGGATCCGGTCCTGCAGCAGGTCGAGGATTTCGACGACGGCACCGTCTCGGCCAATGATGCCTTCCGGCCGGTGGTGCGCTATTTCGATCGGATCACCCGGCCCGAACATCTGCTCACATGTCTGCCGCGGGCGTTGTCCGTCATGACTGATCCGGCCAATTGCGGCCCGGTATGCCTTGCCTTCTGCCAGGACACTCAGGCCGAGGCCTTCGATTATCCGGAGAGCTTTTTTGCGCCGAAGGTCTGGCGCATCCGCCGACCGGAACCGGACACCCGCGAAGTACAGGATGTGGTCGAGGCGATCAGCGTAGCAAAACATCCGCTGATCGTCGCGGGCGGCGGTGTGCTCTATTCCGGGGCCGAGGACGCGCTGGCGGCGTTTGCGTCGAAGCACAACATTCCCTTTGTCGAGACCCAGGCGGGCAAGGGCGGGCTATCTTTCGAAAATACCCGCAATTTCGGTTCGCCCGGCGTGACCGGCTCGGCCTGTGCCAATGCGCTCTGCGCGGATGCGGACCTGATCATCGGGGTGGGCACGCGGTTCCAGGACTTCACCACCGGCTCCTGGACCGTCTTCGCCAATCCGGACCGCCGTCTCGTCTCGATCAACCTTCATCCCTATGACGCCGGCAAGCACAATGCAGTCCCCGTCGTGGGCGATGCCAGGGTGACCCTGGAAATGGTTTCCGAAGGCCTCGGCGCAATCCGCTTCAACTGGCACAGCCCGGCAGCGCGGACAAGCTGGCACGAGACCGTGAGGTCGGTGACGGCTTCTCCCAACCGCGACGGATTGCCGAGCGATGCCCAGGTGATCGGCGCGGTCCAGCGGGTCTCTCAGGGCAACACCGTCGCCATGTGTGCCGCCGGCACCATGCCGGGGGCACTGCAGGTGCTGTGGCTCGCGGCCAGGGGCGGCTATCACATGGAATACGGCTATTCCTGCATGGGCTATGAGGTGGCTGGCGCCCTCGGCATCAAGCTTGCCGCTCCAGAAAAGGAGGTCATCTGCTTCGTCGGCGACGGCTCCTACATGATGGCCAATTCGGAACTCGCCACCGCCGTCATGCGCAAGGTGCCGTTCACCGTCGTTCTCACGGACAACCGCGGCTACGGCTGCATCAACCGGCTGCAGATCGAATGCGGCGGGGCGGAATTCAACAACATGTACAAGGATTCCAACGTGGAGGTGCAGCCGGAGATCGATTTCGTCGCCCATGCGCGCGCCATTGGCGCCCATGCGGTGAAGGCCGCCGGCATCGCCGACCTGGAGGCGCAGATCATCGAGGCCCGCGGCCGCGACATCCCTTCGGTCATTGTCATCGACACGGAGGCCGTTTCCAGTACAGGCGCGGGCGGCCACTGGTGGGATGTCGCCGTGCCCCAGGCCGGCGGACCGGAGCGGCTGGAACAGGCGCGCGAACGCTACAACGCCAATGCCGCCAAACAACGCGCTTTTGACTGACCCTTCAAGGACGACCGAGATGATCCTCTACGGCACCAATCCGATAGCCTGGGCGAACGACGATGATCAGACGATCGGCGCCCATATTCCGACCGAGCAGATCCTGCGCGAAGCGTCGGCGATCGGTTTCGACGGAATGGAAAACGGCCACCGCTGGCCCGACGATCCGCAAGAGCTAGGAGACTTGCTGGGAAGTCATGGACTGAAGTTCATTTCCGGCTGGTATTCGCTGAACCTCCTCACGCAGAGCGTGGACGCGGAAAAGAAGGCTATCCAGAAGCACCTGGACAAGCTCAAGCACAATGGCTGCACGGTCTGCATCGCCTGCGAATGTTCCAACACGGTGCACGGCAATGGCGACATCCCGCTTGCGAGCCGGCCGGTCCTCGACGGGGGCGGATGGGACCGGTTCTCCAGGGCACTGACCGAGGTTGCCGAGTTCACGGCGGAGCAGGGCATTGCGCTGGTCTACCACCATCACATGGGCACGATCATTCAGAGCGAGGAAGAGATCGACCGGCTGATGGAAACGACCGGTCCGGCGGTGAAGCTGCTGCTCGATACCGGCCACTGCTGGTATGGCGGCGGCGACCCGGAAGTGGTTGCGCGCAAGCATATGGCCCGGGTAGGGCATATCCACGCCAAGAACGTCCGCCCGGCAGTCACCACACGGGTCTGGCATGACCGGATGTCCTTCCTCGACGGTGTGCGCGCCGGCAGCTTCACCGTGCCCGGCGATATCGAAGGCGCGGTCGACTTCGTGCCCGTGCTGAAGATCGCCGCCGAACATGGCTATTCCGGCTGGCTCGTCATCGAGGCCGAGCAGGATCCGGAGCGCTACAACCCGCTCGAGTATCAAAGCCTTGGCCTGAAATCCCTGAAAGAGATGGCCCGGCGCGCCGGGCTGGACACCACACTCGCCCCGGCATGAGTCACGACGACATTCAAGACCGACCCGGCCGGCAATCAACTGGTGGTCTATCGGGCCACCGCTTTCCAAGTTCCGGAGGACAAAGATGAAAATCGCCCTCGACCCCTATATGCACCGCCACTTGAGCCTTGAGGACCTGCCCGCAAAGGTGAGGGAACTCGGCTACGACTGGATCGAGCTTTCCCCACGCGGAGATTTCCTCGAATGGTTCAAGGCGCCCCGCGTCTTCCCCGAGCGCATCAAGAGTTTCAGGAAGGCGCTCTCCGACGCGAATGTGGGCATTGCCACCTTGCTGCCGATGTACCGTTGGGCCTCAAACGACGAGGAAGAGCGCAAGGCGGCCGTCCGGCACTGGAAGCGAGCCATCGAGATCGCGGTCGAGATGGGCGTCGACACGATGAATTCCGAATTCGGCCGCGGTCCGCACCCGGACAAGGGCACCTGCTATTGCTGCCACACCGGGTCGATGATCGAGGCCTGCGAGGATGCCTGGTGGCGGTCCATGGAAGAACTGGTGCCGATCCTCGAAAAGGAAGGCATCAATCTTCACATCGAACCGCACCCGGAAGACTGGGTCGAGACCCTGCAGCCATCGGTGGACCTGATCCGCACGGTGAATTCCCCCGTGTGAAATTCCTCTATTGCACGCCGCACACCTTCTATTTCGGCGACGACACGGTTGCGATGCTGAAGGAATGCGCTGATGTCCTGGCGCATGTCCATATTGCCGACACGTTCAATCACAAGGGAAGTTCGGGTCTTCGCTACATCGTCAACCCTCCTGGCTCGACCGCGCGCGTGCACCAGCATTTGAACATCGGCCAGGGCGAGGTTCCGTGGGACGACTTCTACCGCACGCTCGCGGAAATCGGCTTCGACGGGATCATGACCGCATGCGTGTTCGCGTGGGAAGAAAAGGCCGACGAGTCCGGCAAGTTCATGCGCAGCGAAATGCAGCGCTACGTCGACAAGTACTTCAAACAGTAACGACTGCCAGCTTTTTTGCTGCATCAGGAGAATACGAGATGTCACTCAGGATCGGTGTCATCGGCACCGGAATGATCGGCCAGGACCATATCCGCCGCATTACGCACGTGCTGCCCAATTGCGAAGTCACCGCCGTTACCGATGTGGACCGCGCCCGGGCGGAATCGGCCGCGGCAATGACGCCAAATGCGGCAGTCTATGACGCCGCCGCCCCGCTGATCGCTGCCGACAATGTCGATGCGGTTCTCATCGCGTCCTGGGGCCCCGCCCATGAAGAGGCCATCCTGCCGGCGCTGGACGCGGGCAAGCCGATCTTCTGCGAAAAGCCGCTGGCCACCACACAGGACGCCTGTCTGCGCATTATAGATGCGGAGGTCGCAACCGGCCGGCGCCTGATCCAGGTCGGTTTCATGCGCCGTTACGATGCGGCCTACAAGGCCCTCAAGGCGACCGTCGACAGTGGTGAGATCGGTGCTCCGCTGCTGTTCCACAGCGTCCACCGCAACGCCTCGGTGCCCAAGGGGCTTTACACCTCCGACATGGCCGTCAGCGACACGATGGTGCATGACATCGACGTTTCGCGCTGGCTGCTGGACGACGAGGTTGCGCGGGTGCGGGTGACGGCTGCCAAACCGAATTCGCTTGGCGAAGATCTGCGGGACCCGATCTTCGCGGTCATGGAAATGCGCGGCGGGGCGCTGGCAACGGTCGAGGTGTCGGTCAATATCGGCTATGGCTATGACATTCGCGGCGAAATCTCCGCCGAAAAGGGCGCGGCGTCGCTTGGCGAAAGCAATCCGATTCTCGTCAAGACCTCGGAAAAATTCTCCGGACGCGTGCCGGCGGATTGGCGCGAGCGTTTCATTGCCGCTTATGATGCGGAGATCGCCGAATGGGTGATCGCCGCCTCGAAGGGAGGCGCCACCGGGCCAAGCGCGTGGGACGGCTATGCCATCACCGCGGTTTCCGACGCAGCCCTGAAAGCGGCGAATACAGGGGAGGCGGCCGACGTCACTCTTGTCGATCGACCCGCCCTTTACGGCAACTGACGACGCTTGATGCAGTCCTGACGAAGAGACCAGGCCATGTTTGATCTGAACTATCCCTTCTTCCGCCCGCTATGGGTCCGCGTGACGGTGGTTCTTGTCTGCCTGGCCTGGGCAGTTCTCGAATTTGCCACCGATGCACCGTTTTGGGGCACGCTGTTTGCCGGATTGGGCATTTATTGCGGCTGGCGGTTTTTCCTGTCCTCCGAAGATCGCAGCTCGAACTGAAACGGGCAGAAGGAGACGCATGGATGACCGATGTTCTTCTGGCCTCACAACATGTGAACCGGAACCCGAAGCTGCTTTCTCAACGCATAGAGATCTTTGTTCACAAAGCCACGTGAAACGCAGACGTCGAAAAACGGAGTGCGCTGTTGTCTCAGACGCTCTCCGGCACGTGCAGGTCGAACGGCAGGAACATCTGGCCGGGTGTTTCCGCCGGACCGTGGGCGATGGCGCTCACCATCAGATCGATGGCGGCCCTGCAGATCTGCTCCAGCGGTGTGGCCACCACGGCTGTGATCAGATGATCCTGCAGTGCAAGCTGGGTGTCCGGCGTCAGTTCGTTGACGATCACCGAGATCTCGTCTTCGCTCCTCTGCAACTCCCGCAGCGCCGCGATGGCGCCTTCCATGCCGCCGCCGGCGACATAGAACCCGCGCATGTCCTTGTGCCGGCCCAGAAGCTCGAGCGTCGCCTCGTAGGTGACCTCGCGGGTGTCCAGGTTGACCAGCGTTTCGACAACCTGGAACTCGGGGGCATGTTCGCGGAAATAGCTGCGGAAGCCGGTCTCGCGCAATTCGTGGCCGTGCCAGCGGTGCCCGCCCACGAAAACTGCGACCTTGCCAGGGCTGCGGGCTGTGCGTGAAATCAGCCAGGCGGTGGTACGCCCCACCTTGACATTGTTGGTGCCCACATAGCTTTCCCGCACGCCTTGAGCGAAATCCGACAGAAGTGAATAGACGGGAATGCCGCAGGATTTCAGCGACTGCACCGCAGCGGTCACCATGTGATGATCGATGCTGGTCATGGCAATTGCCTGAGCGGTTTCGGCGAGAGACTCCAGATCGGCGACGATGTCCTTGGGGGATTGCGAGGTCACGTAGCGGACCTGCGCACGGGCCGCAACGCCCGGTGTTGCGGCCACGGCACGCTCGATCTCCGCTGCAAAGGCCTGATAAAAAGACTGATCCCTCTTGTGGAGGAGAAAGCCGAGCCGCACCTCGGGCAGGCTGCCGCTCATGCGCTGCAGGATGACATTGGACGCGTGGTAACCGATCTCGGTTGCCGCTTCATACACCCGCCTTGCCGTTTCCTCGCGCACCGGATGCCGGCCATTGAGCACCCGGTCGACCGTGGCAACGCTCACTCCCGCGGTGCTGGCGACATCGCTGATCGTCGGACGGCGTCCCATGATAGTTTCCTTGCAAGACAGAGTGCGCATTTATGATAGGATATGATAGAAAATATAGCAAGAATGTTGTAAGTCCCATCATGCGACGTCTATGATCCTTCGGACAAGGGAGGACCCGGCGATGTCGAAGCCAAAGCGTGATTACAGTCTGCTGGGAGAAGACGCGCGCCGGGCCGTGGAAAGCGGGCTGGCAAACGCCGACTGGTACCAGACGGACGTGCCGCGCAAAGAACTCAAGGCGTTGATGAAGCGCAGCGATGCACCAGCAATCCGGGATACCATCATCTGGCTCGGTGCCATGGCGGTGCTCGCCGCGATCGCAGTATGGCTCTATCCGTCGTGGTGGTCAGTGCCGTTCTTCCTGGCTTATGGCGTGCTCTACGGATCGGCTTCCGATTCCCGCTGGCACGAATGCGGGCACGGCACGGCTTTCCGCACCCGGTGGATGAACGACGCCGTCTATCAGATCGCCAGCTTCATGATCATGCGCAACCCGGTGACCTGGCGCTGGAGCCACGCGCGTCACCACACCGACACGATCATCGTCGGGCGGGATCCGGAGATCGCGGTGATGCGCCCGCCGGACCTTGTCCGCCTGGTTCTCAATTTCTTCGGCCTCTATGACGCCTGGTATGCCGTCAGCGACATGGTGCGCAAAGCGCTTGGGCACCTGAGCGCGGAAGAAAAATCCTTCATTCCCGAAATGGAGCAGAAAAAGGCGATCACGACCGCGCGCGTTTGGATGCTGATCTATGCCGCGACGATCGGACTGGCTGTCGCGGCAAATTCGTGGCTGCCGATCCTGCTGGTGGGTACCCCGCGGCTCTACGGTGCCTGGCACCACGTGATGACCGGACTGTTGCAGCATGGCGGTCTGGCGGACAACGTTACCGACCACCGGCTCAACAGCCGTACGGTGCTGATGAACCCGGTCAGCCGGTTCATCTACTGGAACATGAACTACCATGTGGAGCACCACATGTTCCCCATGGTCCCCTATCACGCGCTGCCCGCCCTTCACGAGTTGATCAGGCACGACTTGCCCGAGGCGACGCCGTCCATCCTGGCGGGATACCGGGAAATGCTGCCGGCCTTTCTCCGCCAGCTGCGCTACGAGGATTATTTCCTGACGCGCGAATTGCCGCCCACGGCCAGGGCCTATCGGGGTGGCCTGTCCGGTACGCACGACACCGCAGTGGCCGCCGCCGGCTGACCGGCAACAAACCAAGTGGAGACAGTCACGTGAGCGAATGGATCGAAGCCTGCAGTGTTGATGACGTGGAAGAAGAGGACCTGATCCGGTTCGATCATGGCGGCAGGACCTACGCCATCTATCGCAGCCCGGACGACGAATTCTACGCGACGGACGGACTGTGCACCCACGAACAGGTCCACCTGGCCGATGGCCTGGTGATGGACCACATCATCGAATGCCCCAAGCACAACGGCCGGTTCGACTATCGCACCGGCGAGGCCAAGGGCGCGCCGGTCTGCGTCAATCTGCGGACCTACCCCACCCGTGTCGAGAACGGCACGGTCTTCATCTCGGTCGAGTGATGTCCACATCCGCAATTGTCATAGCCGGTGCGGGGGAGTGCGGAACGCGCGCCGCGTTCGCCTTGCGCGAACACGGTTATCAAGGCGCGGTCATCCTGATCGGGGAGGAACCCCATTTTCCGTACGAGCGGCCGCCCTTGTCGAAATCGCCAGGGGCCGGCCCGAAGACGGTCGCCGATCGCGAAAAGTTTCAGGCAGCCGGAATCGAATTCCTTTCCGGCGTGTGCGTGCGGACGATCGACCGGGCAGCGCGAGAGATCGGTCTCGGTGACGGCCGCACCATCCCCTATCACAAGCTGCTGCTGGCAACCGGTGCCGCCCCGAAGCTTTTCCCGGGCATGGAAGGGGCCCGGACGTTCCGGGCCCTCGGAGATGCCCAAGCGGTTCACGGCCAGCTGGCTCCGGGCAGACATCTTGTCGTCGTGGGCGGAGGCTTCATCGGACTGGAACTCGCGGCGGCGGCACGCATCGCAGGGGCCGACGTCACCGTTGTCGAAGCCGCCGATCGCCTGATGCCGCGCATCGTGCCGGCGGAAATCGCCGCCATTGCCGAGGCGGAACACAGGGACAAAGGCGTCTCCCTGTTTCTCGGCACCGGCGTTGTCTCCGCGACGGAACGGCAGGTCACTCTGTCCGACGGCCGGATGGTCGAAGGCGATCTGGTCGTCGCGGGCGTGGGCGTTGCGCCCAATACGGCCCTGGCCGAGGCTGCGGGCCTTGCTGTCGACAACGGCATCGTCGTCGACGGGTGTTTTGCAACCTCGGACCCCGACATCTTTGCCGCCGGCGATTGCTGCAGCTTCCCCTATCGCGGCCGCAACGTGCGTCTGGAAAGCTGGCGGGCGGCCCGCGACCAGGCCGATCATGCCGCCGCGGCCATTCTGGGCGCAGAAGAGCTCTATGCCGCCGTGCCGTGGTTCTGGTCGGATCAATACGGGCTGACCCTGCAGGTCGCCGGACTGCCGGCGCCCGTGGCCCGAACGACCCGCCGCGCGTGCGGCAATGGCGCCTTTATTCTGTTCGAACAGGACGCGGACGGCGTGCTTGTCGCCGCCTCCGGGATCGGCACGGGCAACGCCGTCGCCAAGGATATCCGGCTGGCCGAAATGCTGATCGGCAAGGGCGTGCCGGTCGAGGCCGACGCGCTGGCCGATCCGGCGGTCAATCTCAAGAAATTGCTGAGAGGACAGGAATGAAACGCGTTCAACGAATGACCGTCGCCGATATGCGCGCGCTGCGCGGCAAGCGCCAGCTTGCCATGCTTCGGGTCGAGACGCTTGAAGAGGCCGAGGCCGCCGAACGGGCCGGGGTCGACATGGCTTCCGTACCGCCGGAACTGATCAGCAATCCGGCCTTCCGCGATGCGGCGCCGAGCGTGTTCGCCATTCCGGGGGCGGATTTCGTCGAGATCGGAACGACCGAGGATTTCATCCGGTGGGCCTTTGCCATGGTCAAGGCCAGTGCCGATGCGGTCTATTGCTCCGCCAGTTTGAAGACGGTCAAGGCCCTGAGCGATGAAGGCATTCCGGTTTGCGGGCATTCGGGCCTGATCCCGTCCAAACGCACCTGGACCGGCGGTTTCAGGGCGGTCGGCAAGACACTTGAAACAGCCCAGCTCGTCTACCGGCAGATCGAGAACCTCGAGGCGGCCGGAGCGTTCGCCGCCGAAATCGAAGTCGTGCCCGAGCCGATCGCCCTTGAGATCATGGAGCGTACGTCGCTGATCCTGATTTCGATGGGAGCCGGCAATGGCGGCCATGCGCAGTATCTGTTCTCCGAAGACGTTCTCGGATCGAACCGAGGCCACATTCCCCGGCATGCGAAGACCTATCGCAATTTCGCGGCCGAATACGCACGGCTGCAGGAAGAGCGCGTCGCAGCCTACGCCGAATATGTCCACGACGTGCAAACCGGCGCCTATCCCGGGGAGGGGCACAAGCTGAGCGTGGACGACCATGTCACCGGCACTTTCCGGCAGTGGCTCAGTGCGAAATGACACCACGTGCCAGAGTTTGAAAGAGAACGACATTCGGGTTGCCGCCCGAGTGCGGGTTGATCCAAGTGCGAGAACGAAAAATGAGTGAGAACACCCTTGTCTTGTGCCTTTCGTGCATGGACCGGCCCGGCATTGTGGCCGCAGTGACGACCGAACTGGCCGAACTCGGCGCCAACATCGCGGAAAGCAATCAGTTCTGGGACCGGCAGACCGGCCAGTTCTTCATGCGGATCGCCTTCACCTCCCCCGCGGATGCCGGCCGCGACGCGGTCGAGAGGGCCCTCAGGCCGGCCATCGCGCGGTTCGAAATGAAGACCACGATAGCGGATTTGTCGCGCAAGCCGCGCATCGTCATCATGGTATCGAAGTTCGATCACGCCATGCTTCATCTGCTTTACCAGATCCGCGTCGGCTGGCTGGGCGCCGAAGTGGCGGCGATCGTCTCCAACCATGACGACTCCCGCGGCATTGCCGAGTACGAAAACATCGCCTTCCACCATCTGCCGGTTGGCAGGGACAATAAGACCGAGCAGGAGGAAAAGCTCCTGCAGATCGTTCAGGAAACCGGCGCGGACCTGGTGGTGCTGGCGCGCTACATGCAGATCCTGTCCAACAGGATGTCGACCCGGCTGTTCGGAAAGGTGATCAACATCCACCATTCGTTCCTGCCCTCTTTCAAGGGAGCCAAGCCTTATCACCAGGCCCATGCCAGAGGAGTGAAGCTGATCGGGGCGACGGCCCATTACGTGACGCCCGACCTCGATGAGGGACCGATCATCGGCCAGGAGACCGAACCGGTGACCCATGCGATGAGCGCCGACGATCTCGTTGCCGTCGGCCGGGATATCGAAAGCCGCGTGCTGGCAAAGGCGGTCAAGTACCATGTCGAAAGCCGGGTCATGCTGAACGGCAGCAAGACCGTGGTGTTCGCCTGAGCCTGCGGGCGTCAATTGTCGCGGAAGACGCAAAGGACGGCTAAGCTCATCCTCGTCCGGTCTTCACCTGCACGCTGGGGAAGTGGGCCTTGATGGGCTTTGCATAGCGGCGGCCGTTGACCTTGTCGTGCCGGGGAAACTCCGGCGTCTCGATATCGACGACAAGATTGTACCGTCCATCGCCCGGCAGCGCCCAATTCCGACCGTAGTGATAAAGGCCCGGGTGCCAGAGGAACGGCATCTTTTCGCTGCCAACTTCATTGCCCTTTCCGTCAGTGACGGTAAGGGTCACATCCAGGTTGGGGATGAAACGCCGGTCGGTGGCATCAATCACCGTCACCTCGAAGTGACAGTTTTCGTCTTGCGGCGGTTCCTCCCAGACGAGCTCCTGGTTCCGCAATCGATACATGCCCTCGGCTTTCTCCTGCGCGAAACCTACGATCACATCGCCGCACTCCTGTGTAGCGCCGTTGGCAGCAACCTTGTTCGCCATGTACTCGAGCGACCGGAAGTAGGCGGTCCCCTCCTGTTTGGCAAGGTCAAGCTGGGTTCTGTCTGCCTCTTCGGAAGGAGAGGCCGGTGGCTTCTGACCATTCATGTCGTCTGCTCCGTTCTGTGTCGAGAAACGTCGCAACTGTCCGTCGCGGGACAGGCTGCCACTTCGGGTGCCCAAAGCGTCGTTGGCAACGGAACCGCTGGACCGCGAGAAAGTTCCAGGTTGTCAAAGGCTCGACCGGAGTTTCAGTCACAGCACCCGCCACCAGATGGTTGAGCGCTTCGACCGAGGTCAAGACCGCTGGCCTCGCCATCCGGAAATCATCCGTCTATGCTTGTTTGTCCTCTCGTAGAAAGATGCCGGAATGACTCCAAAGAACAGCAGCGGCCGGGCACAACGCGCAGACAGCAATCGAACCGAACCAGTAGACGTTGCGCCTCCGATCGTCGGAATAGGCGCCTCCGCCGGAGGCGTTTCCGCGCTTCAGGAGCTCGTGGCAAATATACCGCGGGATTCCGGCCTCGCCTGGGTTCTCATTCAGCACATGGCGCCGGACCGCCACAGTGATCTGGCAGGGATCCTCGGACGCAAGACCGACCTTCCTGTCCGCGAGGTCGTCGAGAACACTCCGATCGCCGCAAATCACATCTACCTGATATCCCCCGGACGGGTGATGACGGTGAACAAAGGCGTCCTGCTTCCCGTTTCCGATGGGGATCCATTGGCACGGCGCACCAGCATTGATGCCTTCCTGATCTCGCTCGCCGCGGACCAGGGCGACCACGCAGGCTGTGCGCTCCTCTCCGGAGCGGGGACCGACGGGACGATCGGCCTCAAGGCAGTCAAGGAAGCAGGCGGCCTCACACTGACTCAGACGCTTCAGAGCGCCGAATACGACAGCATGCTGCTGAGTGCGCTGCGCACCGGCCTTGTGGATCGCGAAGTCGACATCTGCGACATGCCGGGACTGTTCACGGATTTTCTGGTCCACCGCAGACCGATCGCCCGCGAAGTCGAAGTTGGGGACGGAGAACGGCTTCAGATCTGCGACATTCTTCGAAAGGCGGTCGGCCATGACTTCAGCGGTTATAAATCGAATACCATGGACCGCCGTATCCGGCGTCGCATGCAGATGCGCGGCCTGTCGTCGCTGTCGGACTACGTCGAGCATCTCATGGAAGACGGCCGGGAGCCGTCACGGCTGTTTCGGGATCTGCTGATCGGCGTCACTCAGTTCTTCCGCGACGGCGAGGCCTTCGTGGCACTTTCCGAACGGGTTCTGGCGGAAATTCTAGAAGGCAAGACCGAGGACGACGAAGTGCGCATCTGGGTGCCGGGTTGCGCGACGGGTGAAGAAGTCTACAGCATTGCCATGCTGCTTCTGGAAAAGGCCGACCAGTTGGAAAGTGTCCCCGATATCAAGATCTTCGGCAGCGATATCGACGAAAATGCACTGCATGTGGGCCGTCTCGGGCGCTATCCGCAGAGCATTGCCGCCGATGTAACCAAGGAGAGGCTCGAGCGATTCTTCCAAAGGGAGGACGGTACATTCGTCGTCCGCCCCCACGTTCGCGAGATCTGCCTTTTCGCGCAGCATAACCTGCTCCGGGATCCGCCCTTCTCTCGCATTGACCTGATCTCATGCCGAAACGTCCTGATCTACATGGATTCTGCGCTGCAGAAACGACTGATCCCCGTGTTCCACTACGCGCTCCGGCCGAACGGAATCCTGTTCATGGGTCCGGCCGAGAACGCCGGTCCGAACCAGAAACTGTTCACGGAAGTTGAGCGCAAGCACCGGATCTACCGCCGCATTGGTGAGAGTTCCCGGCTGCCCGACTTCCCGATAGCCGCTGGCGACGGAAAGGAACGGGGGCGCCAGAAGCACAAGGAAAGAGGAAACGAAAGCCGTGCGCGCAACGAGACGCAGCATGCTGCACAGCGCCTGCTTGAGCGCTACAGCCCCGCCCATGTCATCGTCGACTCGGATTTCGAGATCCTCGAGGCGTCCAGCGGGACAGGAGCGTTCCTGGAACTGCCGCGCGGCCGCCCCAACTCCAATCTGGCGGCCATGGTGCGAAGCGAACTGGCCATTGACATCAAAAGTGCGGTTTCGCAGGTGCTGACTACCGGAAAGAAGCTCGTGCGATCCGACCTGACCGTGGAGACAGGGCAGAATAGAAAGCATCTCACGCTCAGTGTGGAACCACTTCCGGCCGATGAAACAGGACGGCCGCTCTGCCTGGTTCTTTTCCAGACCGGCAGCCCCGTGGTTCCTGACACCGTCACAAACGAACGCCGACGGGGTGGTGATGATGAGCTGATCCGCATCCTCGAACAGGAACTGCAGACCACGAAAGAGCGTCTCCAGGGCACACTGGAGGAACTCGAAACGTCGAACGAGGAGTTGCGCGCGTCGAACGAGGAGCTTTCCTCGGTCAACGAGGAACTCCAGTCCTCGAACGAGGAGCTCGAGACCTCCAAGGAGGAGCTGCAATCGATCAATGAGGAACTGCGAACGGTGAACAGCGAGCTGGGGACGCGGGTGGACGAACTGAGCAGCGCCAACAGCGACCTCAAGAACCTGTTCAGCAACACCCGCATCGCGATGCTGTTTCTGGACAAGGATTTCCGTATTCGCAATTTCACGCCGCCTGCCAAGCCGCTGTTCCGGCTGCGCGACCACGACGTCGGCCGCCCGCTCGACGAACTGGCCGGGCGCATCGACTTCGAGTTCCTGAGGACGGAGGTTGCTCAAGTGATCGGGACCGGAGATCAGATCGAGCACGAGGTCGAGGCGACGAACGGGGAACGTCAGACCTTGATCATGCGAATGCTGCCTTACCGGGACGAGCAAGACCACATCAGGGGAGCCGTTCTGACTTTCGTCGACATCACCGAGCGCAAGCGGATCGAGGAAGAACTTGCCTCCATGGTTTCCGAACTCAATCACCGTGTGAAGAATTCGCTCGCCAGCGTGCAGGCAATCGTGCGCCAGACTGCGGATCGTGTCTCCACAAAGCAGGAATTGCTCGAGACACTGATGGGAAAGCTTCAGGCGATGTCGACGACACACGGGATACTGTCAAGCGCCGAGTGGAAAGGGGCCGGCTTCGAGGAACTGGCAAGCGCGGTGCTGGCGCCGTTCGCCGAACCGACTTCAACCCGACTGAAGCTTGAAGGTCCAAGCGTTGAACTGAAACCGCAGGTGGCCGTCTCGCTGGGGCTCATTCTGCAGGAGCTCGCCACCAACGCGGCCAAATACGGCGCCTGGGCAAATGAGAACGGTTGCGTTTCGCTGCATTGGGCAACCGTCGATCATGACGCGAGTTCTTTCAGGATCGACTGGCGTGAAACTGATGGACCCGAGGTCGAACCGCCCGAGACAACCGGCTTTGGCCTCGAATTCATCACCCGAAGCACGGAGTACGAACTGCACGGTGCCTGCAAACCGGAATTTCTCCGCGACGGTTTCCGCTGCGTCCTCGAACTTCCCGCGAACTCGGTCCTGCGGGCACGGCCTGATCGTGAACCATGAAGGCGCGTCAGTTCGGCAGAACGCCAATCAGCCCGAGCGCTCGTTGCAGATCTTCGAGCGCCACCGGCTTTTGAAGCACCTCCCGATCGCCAAACCGAGGAGGGATTTCGGAGGAGCTGTAGCCGGTCGTCAACACGAAGGGGACACCTTGCTGATCGAGCAATTCCGCCACCGGCCAAACCCGCTCGTCTCCAAGGTTGATGTCGAGCAAGGCTCCGTCCAGTTCGTGCTGCCGTGCCACTTCAAGGCCGCTGGCGACATCCGCAACCGGCCCGACAACGCGGCACCCGCAGTCGCCGACCAGGCTTTCCATGTCCATTGCGATCAGCAGGCTGTCCTCGACTACCAGGACCCGCCGTTCGCCGTCGTCCGCAGAACGTTTCATCGCATTTCCAATTGTATTCAATCCGTCACCGGTCAGCCTCGCGCGAATATCAGCAGCCTGCTTGATCCACAGCACTCCGACGGCTTGGCGCTCGAGCGTGGCAAGGCGCCACCTGTATGCTCAACGCGTGTCGCTCCGAGCAATCGCGCAAGAAACCGGCAGAGAGGTTTCCACCATATCTGTCGCGCGGCACACCATTCGTCCACCTTATTTGCTAAAAAAGGACCCGGTCCAAGGACCGGGCCAGGTTTTTCGCATTGTCAAGCATAAGTGTAAGCAGTGAACCACGTGGCTCTGATCGGCAGCATGTAAAAATTAGCGCTACCCATCACCTTCGTGCGTCCGCAGCAAAGATTGCCGCCAAAAGGCTACGATGTTCCTCAACCGGGCAATTTCTGTTCGCCCAGCCCGGCCCCACTCATGCCGCTGCGGACAGGTCAATTCAGGATTGCGGCAACCGCGCCCACCAGGTCGAGGACTTCCTTGGTGCTGCGGTCGACACGATAGACGTAATCGCCGAGCCGGTAATAGGTCTGACCGGGCTCCAATCCGTAGATGACCGGGTTCCGGATCAGGACATAGTCGCCGACGAGGCGGTCGCCGGGTCGGTAGATTTTCTTGGCCTGGCCCGGAGGCAGGCACCCGGTATTTTTTTGGCGAGACCGGGAGGACAGCCTTTCGGCCCTCCTGCCAGCACGGCGACGGGGGAGAGGGACAGCAGCGACGCCGCCATTGCGATCAGGATCAATTTACGCATCATACGCCTCCTTTGGCACCTAGCATGTAACGCAACGACTGCGCGGCGCCAGGTCGGCGAAGCCTGCCGGCCAGCGGCGAGTGAGCCATTTGCCCGAGACCGGCGAACCACAAGAGACTCGAGTGCCCTTATAGTCGCTCGGCAACAGGAACGGTATCGCTTGCGTCGTAGGGCAATTGCGCAAAAAAGTGACCCGGTTAAGGCAACCGGGTCAGTTTTCCGCACTATCTAAGGGACCGCAACTGGTCTGGCGCCGATGCTTCGGCTCGCATCAAAGCCCGACCACTTGCTCTGGCATTCGGCTCGCCCGCGCGGGCGGTTCCGCGCGCAATGAGGGCCTGGCACAGAGTTGTTTGCGGGTCCGGATCGACCTCTGCGAAAGGTCCTGTTGCGCCGGCCGGGGTCAGGCCTGCTGATGCGGACCGCCCGGCTGCGAGACCCCGCGGAATGCGATTTCACCGGCTCTGCCATCGCTCATGGTAATATCTCCCAAGGAGACAATCCCCACGAGATGCTTGTCGCGGTTCACGACAGGCATCCTGCGGATCTTGAGCATTGCAAGATTGTCGCTGACCTCCTGGATGTCCTCATCGTCATAGCAATAGAGCACTTCCTGGCTCATCACGCTGCGGGCTGGCGTGTCCGGACCTTTGCCTTCGGCAACTGCGCGAATGGCAATATCCCGGTCCGTCACGACGCCGACCAGCCTGTCATTTTCGCCGATCGGCATGACGCCGCAGTCGCATTCCACCATCTTGCGGGCAACGTCACGGATGGTGTCGTCAGGCGCACATACCTCGACATTGCTGGACATGCATTGCTGTACCTTCATCGGGATCCTCCATCGGCTTGATTGAACAACGTCCGCCCTCAATCGGTACAGACGCTGCGTGCAAGGTTGATTTGCGTCCCGCCGCCGTATCCGGCGGCCAAGGGGGACTGGAAAAGAGCGGGACCTGACTGCAAAATCGGGAAGACGTCTGACGGTCGCCCGGAGTCGGTCCGCTTTCGGTCCCCCACGATGACCGAACGGAGCAGTTAGCGCGATGTTCCCTGGTTGCCGATCAATTCCTGCCGCAAGGAAGACGGAGCGACGAATTGCCGGGCTCAGACCCCACGCTGGCAATCCGCCGGCCGCGTAGGGCAGATTGCCGCGTGCGGTATCGCGCAAGAACAGTTGTCTTCGCCCGACCAAAGCGTCTGTGGCTGGACGTTCCGGCCCAACGGATTCCACATGCTGCGCTGACAGGTTTCCGGTTCAAAGCTCGCGCAGAGCGGCGGGGACATCCGCAAGTCGTCCGCGCGCGTTCAGAGCCATCGCGTGCCGCCACAGCGCCCGGGCGCGGATTTCCGGCGTGTCCCGCAATGCGATCCGCCGTCCCGTCACGTCCTCGACAGAAGCACCCCAGCCTGCATCCGTCAGGTCGCGCCATTCGACATTGAGATGAACTTCGGAGTGGTGGAACAGATAGCGCAGGGCGCGCGCCGGCAAGGTGGCCCCCAACTCCACGTCGTCCTCCCCCACGGTCAGATCCTTCGGAAACGGCCCTTCCTTCCCCTCGCGGACCCACGCAATCGCTTCGCCCAGCAATCGTGCCTGATAGCCGACGCGGGCGATCACGTGGCGCCGGGATTGTCCTGGCAGCGCCGAGGGGGCGTCGAGCTCGGCATCCGACAGGTCGTTGAGAAGACGCGCGAAATAGGCGGTGCCGCGCCGGGCCCAGTCGAGCGAGCGGGCCGGCGCACCGGCGGCGTCATAGCGCGCTCCGCTGCCCTGACGCAGTTTCAACGCGGCGCGGGCTTCTTCAAGGGTGTCGCTCACGGTCCCTCCACTTCGACCTGGGTCCGGGCGAAATTCAGCCGCTCCATGATCGGGGCGTCGGAGAAGCGGAACAGGTCGAACTGGGTTTCGGCCTGCAGCGACCAGGAAATCCACGATGGAATGACGAACATGTCGCCGATATCGAGCTTGTGCGTCACACCGTCGATAACGACCGCGCCGCCGCCCTGGAAAACCTGAAACACCGACGAGCCGACTTCCCGGCGCACCGGCGTTTGCGTGCCGGGCCGCAGCCGGTGGAATTCGCAGCGGATCGTCGGCATCACGTCTCCGCCGGTGGTCGGGTTGACGTAGCGAATGGCTGCGTGGCCATGTTCGACCGTTGCCGGCTGCCCTTCCTCCTCCAGGAGAAGCTGTTCGGTGAGTGCCCGGTCGGTATGTTCCCAGCGATGGGCCCCGATCGGCGAACTGACCGTATCCCGCAGCCCCGACAACGGGCGCAGGCCCGGATGGCACCAGAGCCGCTCGCTGCGCGAAAAGCGCGGCGTTGCATAGTCGGTGACGCGGTCCGATCCGAATTCGAAGAAACCGACATCGTTCTGCTGCGCAAAGGGGATGTCGAGCCCGTCGATCCAGGCCATGGGCTTGTCGGTGTCGTTGTGATGACCGTGGAAATGCCAGCCGGGCGTCAGGAGGAGATCGCCCCGGCTCATGCGGACCGGATCGCCGTTGACCACCGTCCATACTCCTTCGCCCTCGACCACGAAGCGGAAGGCGTTCTGGGAATGGCGGTGCTCCGGCGCGGTTTCCCGGGGCCCCAGATACTGGATGGCCGCCCAGAGCGTCGGGCTGACATAGGCGTTGCCGCCCAGGCCCGGATTGGCAAGGCCGATCGCCCGGCGCTCTCCGCCTCGTCCGACCGGTACGAGTGCGCCGGATTTCTCCGCCAGCGGCAGCAGCTTGGCCCATTTCCATATATGCGGCACAGCCTTGGGTCTGGGGTGGCGGGGCATCAAGTCGCCGAGCTGGGTCCAGAGCGGCAGGAGATGCTGCTCCTCGAACCCCTGGTAAAGCGCGCGCAGCTCCGGAGTGTCTTCGGGCTGCATTTCGTTTACCGGGGCTTTTTCGGTTTCATCGAGCATGACGTGTTCTCCTGGTGGGAGTTCAAGAAGGATCAGGCGGCGTCCGGCTGGTGCGGCGGCGCAGCGTCCCTGAACGCGGGTATGGTCTCCAGCCGGCCGAATATCCGGGCGATGACCGGCCAGTTCGAAGTGTCGATATCGAACCGGCGGTTGTTCCAGACCTGAGCGTAGAGACAAATATCGGCGAGACCTGGCGTGTCCCCGTGGCAGAAATCGCCGGTCTGATCCTCCGACGACAGTCTCTTTTCAAAGGCATCGAATGTGGTCGCGACCCAATGCGTGAACCACTCTTTCCGGGCGGTTTCATCTGCGCCGAAGCGCTCCGCCAGATAAGCGAGCACCCGGAGATTGTTGAGGGGATGAATTTCGCAGGCGATCATCAACGCAAGGGACCTGACCCGCGCCCGTTCATCCGGGCCGAAGGGCAGGAGCGGAGGTTGCGGATGCGTCTCCTCCAGCCACTCGATGATGGCAAGCGACTGGGTGAGGCATGTGCCGTCCTCCCGCTCCAGCGTCGGGACCAGACCGGCCGGGTTCATCGCCAGATAATCCGGCATGCGCGTATCGCCGCGGCGAAGCACATAAGGCACATAGGCGTAGTCCAGCCCCTTGAGATTGAGCGCGATCCGCAGGCGCGTCGAGGTGGAGGAGCGAAAGAAGTTGTGCAATATCAGGCTCATCGTCACACCCGCGGGCCGATTTCGGTACGGATCTCGCCCAGTCCCTCGATGCTGACGACGCAGACGTCGCCCGGTACCAAGGGCCCGACACCGGCCGGCGTGCCCGTCATGATCAGATCTCCCGGTGCCAGCGCAATGGAACGGGACAGGATCGATATGATTTCCGGCACGGCCCAGATCAGTTCCGAGAGGTCCGCATCCTGCCTGGTTTCGCCGTTTACGGTGAGCCTGATCGCTCCCTTGCCGGGATGGCCAACCTCCGAGACCGGATGGACGGGACCGATCACCGCGGAACGGTCGAAGGCCTTGCCGAAGTCCCAGGGCCGGCCCTTGTCGCGCGCCGCAAGCTGCAGGTCGCGGCGGGTGAGATCGTTGCCGACGGCATAGCCCCACACATGGCCGAGCGCATCCGCTTCGGTGATGTCGCGCCCGCCGGTGCCGATCACCACGACAAGCTCCGCCTCATAGTGAAAGTTCTCGGTCTCCGGCGGATAGGCGACCGTTTCGCCAGAATTCACAACCGCGTCCGCGGGCTTGGTGAAGAAGAAGGGCGGATCACGGTCCGGATCCTTGCCCATCTCGCGTGCATGCGCGGCATAATTGCGCCCCACGCAGAAAATGCGGCGCACCGGCAGGCGGTCGCTCGTGCCGGCGACCGCCACGGCCGAAACAGGCGGGGCAGGGAATACATACGACATTTGTGTCTCCTTGTTGATGAAGCTGTTCGGCGGGGCCAGGCTTGCTAGTTCTTGACACCGGCCGCCATGAGTTGCGTGTCAGTCGCCCGGCTACGCCCGGACAACCAGAGCACTGCCAGGCAGACCATCCCCGCCCCATTGATCCAAAGGGCAGCCCCCTCAAGCATGTCCGGCGGCAGCAGGAGGGCGACGCCCGCCCCGCCGATCAACGCCCGGCGGAGAGGTCCGACCGGGCCATGCAGCCAGCCGACGAAGGCGCTGGAAATGGCATAGACGCCCAGAATGGCCGTCACGACCGCCAGCACGATTTCGAGCGGATCCCCGATCAGCAGCAGGGCAGGCGAGAACACGAAGAGGAACGGCACGATATAGGCCGTCCAGCCGAAGCGCATGGCTTCGAAGGACGTCGCCATCGGCGGCGCCTTGGCGATCGAGGCGGCGAAGAAGGCGCCGATACCGATGGGCGGGGTCACCATGGACATCATGCCCAGGTAGAAGATGAACAGGTGGGCTGCGATCGGCTCGACTCCGGTTTCGATCAGCGACGGGGCAATGAGAACCGCAAGCAGCAGGTAAACGCCCACGGTCGGCATGCCCATGCCGAGCACAAGGCAGACGGCAGCGGCGATCAGGAGCAGCAAGAGCAGGCTGCCCTGGCCGAGATCGACCAGAGCGAAGGTGACCGCAAAACCGAGGCCGGTCACGTTCAGAACGCCGATGATGAAACCGGCGGCGGCGGAGATCATGACGATATCGATGATCGACTGGCCGCTTTCCACCGCAGCTTCCCACAGATCGGCCACGGACATGCGGGTGCTGCCGTAGCCCATCAGGAGCCCGATCAGGAGCGCAGCCCCGCCCCCCAGAGCGCCGCGGTCTCCGCCCGCTGATTGAACCAGAACAGGGCGGCAACGATGGCGGTGAAGGGCAGGGCAAACACCCAGCCGCGCGACATGACACGCCCGACGGGCGGGATCTCCTCGCCCTCGACCGGCCTGATGTCGTGCTTGGCCGCCTGGAGGTCTGCCTGCACGTACAGAGAGACATAATAGAGCAGGGCGGGCACGATGGCGGCAATGACGATCTCCGAGTAGGGCTTTTGCAGGATGTCCGCCATCAGAAACGCGACGGCGCCCATGACAGGCGGCGCGATCTGCCCGCCCGTGGAGGCGACGGCCTCGACCGCGGCCGCGGTGGTCCGGCGGAAGCCGGCATTGATCATCAGCCGGATGGTGACCACGCCGGTGGCGACGATATTCGAAACGACGACACCCGAAATCGAGCCGAACAGGCCCGAGGCGACGATGGAGATCTTGGCCGCGCCGCCCCGCCGGCGCCCCATGGTCGCCAGCGCGATGTCGTTGAAGAAATCGGCCCCGCCCGAGCGCAACAGAATCTGGCCGAACAGAATGAAGGCGACGACCACCGTGGCGGCGACACTCAGGGTAATTCCGAACAGGCCGTTCGGATCGAAGGCAAGGTAGACGGCAAGGCGCGGTGCGGCGACTTCCCGCGTTTGAAGGACCCCCGGCACCAGATGGCCGATCAGTCCGTATCCGGTGATGACAAGGACCACGACGACAAGCGTCATGCCCACCGTCCGGCGCAGCCCCTCCAGCACGAGCAGGAAGAGCAGGCCGCCCGCCGCCAATGCGTGCCACGGCAACATCATGGCGCTGTTGAGCAGGCTGGGGTAGTCCCAGGCCACATAGAGCGACACAAAGAGGCCGATAGCCGCCAGCAGCAGATCGGGGACCGACGGCCGCCCCACGGCGCCTGATTTGATCCTGCGCAGGAGGAACACCAGCGCAAGACTCAGCCCCAGGACCACCGCCAGGAACTGCTCGGTATAGTAGGAATATCCCAGGCGTGATGGCAGGTCCGCAGCCTGCGCCACGGCTGCCAGGGTCAGCATGCCGGCCAAGCCGCGGGTGAGGTATCGCAGCCAATCCGGCGTTGCGGAGTTCTTCGAAGCCCCTGAATACGAGGTTTCATCTGTGTTGACGTCAGTCACGCTCAGCCCTTCCTTCAAGTCCGGCGGGGGAGGGGGCGGCATCGGGGCCGCCCCTTGAAAGGCTACGGTCTATTCGGCGGCCGACAGTTCGACGCCGCGTTCTTCAAAGAAGGCGACAGCGCCGGGATGGTATTCCAGTCCCGGATAGGCGCGATAAGCCGTCTCAAGATCGAGCGCGCGAAGCGGCGGATAGGCTTTGCCTATCGCATCCTTGCTGTCGAAGACCACGGACAGGAGCGATTTGACCTGTTCGTTGGACACATGCGCCCCGGCGACGAGAATGTTGTCCCAGGTGACGAACATCATCGGCTCCTTCACGCCGACGCGCGGCGGTGCCGGGGTCACTTCGGAGAAATAGAAGGCGGGCCGGACCGCCCGTATCTTGGCAAGGGTGTCCTGATTGGCGTCGACGGCCAGGAACCGGACCCCGCCGACCGATGCATCGATTTCGGCGACCTTCGGTCCGCCGACTGCGAAAAAGGCGCTGTCGACGCGTCCCGACGCCATGTCGTCAGACCCGCGGATAAGCTCCGGAACCGGCACCTTGTCGACGTCGTCCCAGGTCAGGCCGCCCGCCGCGAGGATCGCGGTGATATGCGAGCGTGCGATGGGGAAGCCGTCCCAGCCCGCCGGCACGCTCTTGCCGGCAAGGTCGGCAACCTGCTTAAGCCCGGAGTCTTCCTTCACATAAAGGCCGACCGGAAACGGGTTGATACGCGCAATGACGCGGAGGTTGGGCATAGCCGCCTGGTACTCGCCGCTGCCCTCAAGGGCTGAAATCACGTCATTCACATCGTTAAGCGAAAACTCGGCGACCGTGTCGTTGACAGCCTGCATCATCTGGGCGTTGCCGCCATAGGGCTGCACCACCATGCGCAGGCCGCCGTTTTCGCGGGCCTGGCTGGCAATGACCGAGGACATGGTGTTCCATACCGACCCTTGTGGCGGCGTGGCAATGGACAGGACCTGGGCTGATGCAGGGACTGCGGCCGGAGCCGCAATTCCGAGCGCGAGCCCGGCGGTCAGCAGATATTTGGCAAGTCTCATGGTTCCCTCCCGATTAGAGACGTTCCGGTAGCCGGATACTCCGGCGGGATGTCCCGCCGTTGATTTGAAGTATGCGTTTGTAGCTGTGTCAGGCGCCGGCCGTTTGCCCCTTCAGAAGGGCCTGCCGGTCGATCTTGCCCGTTCCCGTCTTGGGTAGATCCTCGACATATTCGACGATGCGCGGATACTTGTAGGGCTGCAGGCGTGACTTGACGTAGGCGCGCAGTTCATCGCTCTGCGCTTCGCCGGCCCGTCCGCCGTCGCGAAGCCGCACAATCGCCCTCAAGGTCATCCGTCGGTCGGCGAGTTCATGCGCGAGGACCGCGCATTCGTGAACGTCCGGATGCTCGTTGAGACAACGCTCTACCTCCAGGGGCCACACCCACTGGCCCGACACCTTGATCAGTTCATCGGCCCGGCCCTGGAAATAATAATGACCATCCGTCTCGATGAAGCGGTCGCCGGTGTAGAGCCAGTCGCCGCGCATGGTGTCGCGGGTCTTTTCCGGCCGGTTCCAGTAGCAGGGTGCCGAGGAATGGCCGCGCACGAACATGACGCCCTCCTCGCCCGGCTGAGCCGGTTTTCCCTCGGGCGTTTCGAGGCGCACTTCATAGCCCGGCACCCGCGCTCCGGCCGAGCCGATCCGGTGGTCGCAGAGGCTGTTGGACAGGTAGATATGCAGCATCTCGGTGGAACCGAGACCTTCCGTCGGCCCGTGTCCGGTCAGGTCCTTCCAGGCGTCGTAGATATCCTGGGACAGGATTTCGGCCGCCGACATGGATTGGCGCAGGGAGCTCAGGTCCCGTTTATCGACCCCTTCCGACCGGGCCAGGGCCGTATAGAGCGTGGGCAGACCGAAGAGCACCGTCGGGCGGTACGTCTCGATCATGTCGAGGACTGCGGCGGGCCGCGGTTGTCCCGGCATCAGCAGCGTGGTCGCGCCAACGGAGAAGGGGAAGGTGATCGCGTTGCCGAAACCGTAGGCGAAGAAGATCTTGGGCACGGAGAAGCAGATGTCTTCGGGGTCAAGTTTCAGGACATGCTCACCGAAGGAGGCTTGCGTATAGGCCATGTCGTGATGCAGGTGAACGATGCCCTTGGGCCGGCCGGTGGAGCCTGAGGAATACATCCAGAATGCCATGTCGTCGGGGCCGGTGTCGGCGCAGGCGAGTTCTTCGGGCTGACCGGCGAGGAAATCGACCGCCGCAACCTGCGCGTTTCCGCCTGCCTCGCCATTGGCGATCACGACTTTCTCGAGCGTCGTGCCGGCCAGGGTTTCCGGCGAGAAACGGCCGGCCAGCGCCGCCTCGCACAAGGCGAGGCGCGCACCGGTGTCCTTCAGAAAGAAATTCAGCACATCCGGCGTCGTCTGCGTGTTGAGAAGCACCGGCACGAAGCCGGCCCGCACGGCGCCGAAAAACGCGGCGGGATAAACCGGCGTGTCATCGAGAAAGAAGGGGATCCGCTCACCCCGTTCACAGCCGGCGGCAAGAAAGGCATTGCCCCATCGCGCCGCCTCGGCCACCAGCTCCTTGTAGGTCAGCGTACCGGCGGGGCCGATCACCGCGGCTTTCTCCGGATTGCGGCCGAGATTGTCCCAGAGGATCGCGGAGCAGTTCGAGTGGGCGGCTTTGGTGAAGCCGATCTCCACGACGCCGGGTGCATCGTCCGACACTGGATCGGCCGGCGTGGCGTCTGCACTCTTTTCGGCCTCATACCGGGCCATGAAGCCCGGAGCGATCCGGCGCAGGCGATCCATGTCGACGCGGCCCGAGCGGGTGATGTAGTCGAACGCGAAGTCCACCGGAGGCAGAGCCATCTTTTCCGCGAAGGTCTCATACCAGGCGGCGGACGTGTTAGCCGCATCGACGATCTTCCTGGCGATGGGCTGGCGTTCCGACTGGTAAGCCGCCAGTGCCTCGTCGACATGTTCATGGGCCGCCAGCGACCGGACAAGGGCGATGGCATCTTCCATCGCAAGCCGCGTTCCCGACCCGATGGAGAAATGCGCAGTATGTGCGGCATCGCCCAGAAGCACGTGCCGGCCGGCGACCCAGTTCCTGCACCACAGGCGCGGGAACTGCCGCCACGTCGACTTGTTGGTGATCAGCGGTGCGCCGTCCAGAACATCGGCGAAAATCTCCCCGCAGACCCGAGCGCTCTCGCTCTCGTCCATTTCGGCGAAACCATAGGCGCCGAAGGTCGCATCGTCGCATTCCACGATGAAGGTGCTGCGACCGGGGGCAAAGCGATAGTGATGCGCATTCAGCGCACCCTTTTGCGTCGTCACGAATGACTGGGTCAGCGTATCGAACGCCCGTTCCGTGCCGAACCAGGCGAAATGATTGCTGAAATGGCTGATTTGCGGTGCAAACCCGGCTTCGAACGTGCGGCGGACCAGGGAGTTGAGCCCGTCCGCGCCGACGATCAGATCCGCCTGGAACTCGTCGAGGGTGGTTGCCGTATGCGAAAAGCGCATTTCCACGCCCAGCGCTTCTGCCCGCTTGCGCAGGATTTCGATGAGCTCCAGGCGGCCGATTGCGGAAAAGCCGACGCCGTCGAGGATGACCTGACCCGCGGGCAGGTTCAGCGTCATGTTGCGCCAGCGCTCCATATGCGGCGTCACGAGATCATGGGTCTCGGGGTCGTCGGCATTCAGAAAATCAAGCGCCTGGTCGGAGAAGACCACACCGAAACCGAAGGTCGCGCCCTTGGGATTCTGTTCCGTGATGCGCACCCGCACATCCGGCAGAAGACGCCGGATGAGGATCGCGGTGTACAGGCCCGCCGGGCCGCCACCCAGAATTTCTATGCGCGAATGTATCGTCATGCCTCCTCCCAAGGTCGCTCGACAACTGTTGCTCCAAATGATAAATACTTTTCCGCTATACGCAATACGTTTTATAGAATGGAAAACTATAAAAATGCATCTCCTTGATTATCCAGTCACTTTCGGCGATTGCGATCCTGCCGGGATCGTGTTTTATCCAAATGTCTATGCGTGGTTCGACCGCACCTTCCACGACTGGTTGCGTCGCTTCGGCGGCCATGAAGCGCTGTGCCGCGAGCTCGGAGCCGTCGGACTGGGGCTGCTGGAAGCCAATGCGCGGTTCCGCCGGCCGATGCGCGACGGCGACATCGTGTCCCTGACGCTTTCCATCGAGTCCTGGGGCCGCAAGGCCCTGCATCTCAGCTATGAGGGGCGCGTCGGCGACAACATGACGGTTGCCGGAACCGAGGTCCGCGGGCTATTCAAACCCAGCGGCGATGGAATGGTCGCGGGGGAGTTGGACGCATTGCGGAAATTGGTGGAAGGCGATGGCTAAGGACGACAAGAGCGACGGGCAGACCGGCGGCATTCAATCGCTCGATGCCGCCTTGCGGCTGCTGAATGCCATGGCCGAGCGGCACAGCCCGGCCTCGTTGTCGGAACTGGCGCGCGAATGCGGCATGCCGCCCAGCAAGGTACACCGTTACCTGTCCTCGTTCCTGCATGCAGGCCTTGTGGTGCAGGCGGGCCGCTCGGGAAAATACGACCTCGGCCCCGGCGCTGTGGCCCTTGGCCTGTCGGCGCTTGCCCGCCACGATTTCGTCAACCGCGCGGCGGACGCCCTGCCGGATCTTTGCGCGGAATCGGGTCTGACCGCGCTGCTGGTTGTATGGGGCAATCTCGGCCCGACGGTGGTTCGCTGGGAACGCGCGGCCTCTCCGACTGTGACGTCGATGGGGTTGGGCACCACGCTGCCCTTGCTGAATTCGGCCTCCGGCCGCACCTTCCTCGCCTGGGCGCCCCCGGCGCCGCTCAAGGCGGTCCGCGACGCGGAACTCCGGCGCATCCGCCAGAACCCGGCATCGGCCGTGGACTTCGAACCGACCAATCGCGGTATCGAGGATATGATCCAGAAGATCCGGAGCCAGGGCTATGCATCGGTGGACGGGCGCTTCATTCCCGGACTGGTTGCGATCGCCGCGCCAATCCGGGACTGGCAGGGCGAAGCGCAGGCGGCGATCACCCTGGTCGGCACAGATCCGGCGGTGGCGCAGCCGGGCTCCGATATCGTCCGGCTCCTGATTGCCTTCTGCAAGGATCTCTCCTTTGACACCATGGCCTGCAACAGGCCCAACCAGTCTTAAGGACGATTGTGCTGCCAGAGCCGTCAAAATACCCGCGTGGCAGAGACTGCCCGCGAACTCACGCGGCGGCCTGATAATCCTTTAGCGCGGTGGCGAGTTGCAGGGCAAATCGAGCGGAGGCAACCGGCAGGGTACGACCCCGCGTCTGGCCGAGGATCAGGTTGCCCGGTGGCATGTCCTTTTCGGAAATCGGCCGGTAGACAAGCGTACCGTCGGCGTAGCCACGCAGTCCGATCGGGATCTGAAATCCGATCAGCTTTTCATGCAACACGTAGTGACGGATCAGTTCGAAACTCTCCGTCTCGACAACCGGGTCGACCCGCCTGCTTCCGCGCCGCGCGGCGAAGTCCATGAGATGGCGAACGCCGTATTTCACTGACGGCGCGACATGCGGCACATCAAGACAGTCGCGGAGGCGGATCTCCCGTTTCCGCCCAAGCGGGTGGTCGGCCGCCATCACCACGTTCACCGACTGCGGGACAACGTGCAGCACTTCGAAATCCACCAGATAGACCGGCTCGAAGACCAGCGCGAGATCGCTTGAATAAGTGGCAAGCTCCTGTTCGGCCTGCGTCCGGTCACGCACGTTGACCGAGAATGTCACGCCCGGATGGTCCGAACGGTAGCGCGCGATCTGTTCAGGCAGGAAATAGGGTAGCAGCGCCTGGGAGCAGGCAATAGACACGTGACCGCGCCTTTCGCCGGTTAGATCGGCAACCTGTCCCTGAACACGGGCGAGGTCGGAGAGCGTCGCCCGGTAGTGATGCAGCAGCAGTTCCCCGGCGGAATTGAGACGTACCCCGTTCGACAGCCTCTCGAACAGCTTGGCCCCGAACTCCTCCTCGAAGCGCTGAATGCGGCGCGTCAGGGCCGAAGCGGTAAGGTTCATGTCCTCCGCGGCCTTGCGCATGGACCCGGCTCGCGCCACGGCCTCGATCAGTTGAAAGGTGTACAAGTGCCTCATCAGGCGTTCCTTTTTCAGGAGCGGTGATTTTTTTGCACCGCTTCGGTGAAATCATAGCAGTTTTCGTTAACGCCAAACAGAAGCAAGCTCGCGTCAGCCACCGAAGCCGGGAGATTGCATAAAGATGACCATCCACAGACGCCAGTTCCTCAAGGCCGGGGCAGCTATTGCCGGCGCGATGCCGTTTGCCCGTGTCCTGCCCGCTCTTGCCGCGAGCGACACGCTCGTCGCGGTCACGGGACAGACCATCAACAGCCTCGATCTTCATCGCACGGGGACAAACCGCGCCAGTTATCAGGTCGCCATCAACTGCTATGACCGGCTGATTACGTTCGGTACCAAGACGCTGCCGGACGGCAGCCTGTCTTTCGACTACTCAAAGCTCGAGCCTGAGCTTGCCGAGAGCTGGAGCGTTTCGGACGACGGGCTGACGATCACCTTCAAGCTCAAGCCGAACGCGATATTCTGGGATGGCAGCAAGGTGACCGCCGAGGACGTGAAATGGTCGTTTGACCGCGCCGTCTCGGTTGGCGGATTTCCGTCGACACAGATGAAGGCCGGTGGTTTGGTGCGGCCTGACCAGTTCACGGCGGTTGACGACGAGACTTTCGTGATCGCGCTCGACCGGCCGTCCAAACTCTCCCTGCCGGACCTTGCGGTTCCGGTACCCTTCATCATCAATTCGAAGGTCGCCAAGGCACAGGCGAGCGCGGAAGATCCTTGGGCGACCGAGTATCTGCATACCACTCCGGCAGGATCAGGCGCCTACAAGGTGGCCCGGTGGGATCCCGGCCAGCAGCTCGTCTACGAGCGCTTCGACGGCTGGACAAGCGGCCCCTTGCCGAAGGTCAGGCGCATCATCCTGCGCGAGGTACCGAGCCCGGCGACCCGCCGCGCACTTATCGAGCGCGGGGATGTCCATGTTTCCTTCGATATCCCGGACAAGGACGCTGCCGAACTGTCCGAAAAGGTGAAGGTCCATTCGACTCCGATCGCCAACACGATCCACGTCGTCGGCCTCAACTACGATTTCGAACCGTTCCAGGATGCCAACGTGCGCAAGGCGGTTGCCTATGCCATCCCCTACAAGGAGATCTTCGAAACGGCCGCCTACGGGCGGGGGGCGCCGCTGTGGGGCGAAACGGAAGAAATCGCCGGCACCGAATGGCCCCGCAAGTCGCCTTATGTCCACGACATGGAGAAGGCGAAGGAACTGCTCGCCGCCTCGGCGTATCCCGACGGCTTCGAGGTGCCGCTGTCGATCAGCACGGATCTCGCCTCCTGGATGGAGCCCACGGCCCTCCTGATTCAGGAAAGCCTAGGCAAACTCGGCATAAAGACGGAAATCGAGAAGATCCCCGGTGCAAACTGGCGTACCGCGGTTCTCGTCGAAAAGCGTCTGCCGCTGCACCTGGAAAATTTCGGCGGTTGGCTCGATACGCCTGACTACTACTTCTTCTGGGCCTATCTGGAGGGCAATCTCTTCAACTCCTCCAACTATCGCAACGAAGAGATCGAGGCTCTGACGGCCGAGACGCTGCACATGGCGCAGGACGACCCGGAATATGCGCCTAAGATCAGGCGCATGTTCGAGATTGCAATGGAGGACATTCCCCGTATTCCGCTCTATCAGCCGGCGCTCAACGTCGCCATAAACGGCGCGGACGGATACGAGTTCTGGTTCCACCGCCAGCTCGACATCCGCACTCTGACCGGCGCGGAGAGCTGACAGCGTGGCCCGGCGGAGCGCGGCCATCGCCGGCCGGATTGCACAGGCAATCCCCGTGGTGATCGGAGTTGTGGTCATCAGCTTCTTGCTGACGCGCGCCCTGCCGGGCGATCCGGCGGTGCAGTTCGCCGGCGCGGCTGCGACGCCGGAATCAATCGAGGAAGTGCGCCGCTCGCTCGGCCTCGACAAGCCCCTGCCGGAGCAATTCGTCATCTATGTCGGACAGCTCCTTGAGGGCGATCTCGGCCGGTCGGTTTCCACCGGCCGCCCGGTCGCCACGGAACTGGCGGCGCGTCTGCCGGCCTCACTCGAACTTACCTTGTCGGCGCTCCTACTCTCCTGCTTGATCGCCGTCCCCCTCGGCGTGCTGGCCGCGACGCGCCCTGGAAGTCTGGTCGACCAGTTCTGCCGCGTTCTCGTCACGGCAGGGGTGTCGCTGCCCACATTCTTCACGGGCATCGTTCTGATCTACGTCTTCTATTACCTTCTCGGCATTGCTCCTTCGCCGCTCGGCCGGCTGGATTTCATCTATGTCGACCCGCCGCACGTCACCGGGTTCTTTCTGATCGACGCGGCATTCGACGCTGACCTGGAGACCTGGCTTGGCGCGCTGAAACAGTTGATCCTTCCCGCAATCACGCTGGCTCTGTTTACACTGGCGCCCATCGCCCGGATGACACGCGCCGCCATGCTCGCCGCACTGTCGGCCGACTATATCCGCACCGCGCGGGCTGCCGGCCTGGCTCCCGCCACAGTGCTCTACGCCTACGCTTTCCGCAACGCGCTGCTACCCGTGGTGACCACGCTCGGCATGGTGTTTTCCTTCGTGCTGGGCGCGAACGTGCTGGTCGAAAAGGTCTTTGCCTGGCCAGGGATCGGCTCCTTCGCCGTCGAAGCGCTGGTCGTTTCCGACTATGCCGCCGTGCAAGGCTTCGTCCTGGCCATGGCGCTGCTTTTCGTTTTCCTCAATCTCCTGATCGACCTGTCCTACTCGGTGATCGATCCGCGCTTTGGAACATCCTCGAAATGAGCGAGACAGCACTGCCACCCGGTTCTGCCTCTCCGGCCGGATCACTATGGAAAAGCCTGGCACACATTGCCTATGTGCTGCGTGAGAACCCGCTGACCGCCGTTTCCTTCGGCATGTTCGCCTTTTTCATAGGCTCGGCGCTCTTTGGTCCGGCTCTCGTTCCCTACGATCCTCTGGAGACGAATGCCGCGGCCGCACTGCAGCCGCCTTCTTTCTCCCATTGGTTCGGCACGGACAACGTGGGGCGGGATGTTTTCTCACGCGTCATCGTGGCAACGCGGCTCGATCTCATCATCTCTGTCTCCGCCGTCGCACTGTCCTTTGTGGTCGGGTCGTTCGCAGGCGCCATCGCCGGTTACCGCGGCGGGTGGACCGATATTCTGCTCAACCGACTGCTCGACACGATCATGGCGTTTCCGCTCTTCGTGCTTGCGATGGGCATCGTCGCAGCTCTGGGCAACTCCGTTGCGAATATCATTTATGCAACGGCGATCATCAACATTCCGTTTTATGCCCGTCTGGTGCGTACCGAGGTCAACATTCGCAGGGAAGCCGGTTTTACCCAGGCCGCGAAGCTCGCCGGAAACTCAGACACTCGCGTGCTCGCCTTTCACATCTTTCCCAATGCGCTGCCGCCGATGATGGTGCAGGTGTCTCTCAATCTTGGCTGGGCGGTCCTGAATGCCGCGGGCCTGTCGTTCATCGGCCTTGGCGTGCGCCCGCCAACGCCGGAATGGGGCATCATGGTGGCCGAAGGCGCCAACTTCATTATTTCCGGCGAATGGTGGCTGGCGCTGTTTCCAGGCCTCTGGCTCATGCTGGCTGTGTTCACGTTCAATCTGATGGGCGACGGTCTGCGCGATATCGTCGATCCGCGCCGGCGCACCTGAAGAGGCCCCCATGCTGTCGATCAAGGACCTAAACATCGCTTTCGGGACACGTCGCGGGATCGTCAATGCCGTTCAAGGCATCAGCGTCGAACTTGCCAACGGCGAACGTCTCGGCATCGTCGGCGAGAGCGGATCGGGAAAGTCTGTCACCGCCTATGCCCTGATGCGGCTGCTGGACAAGGGCGGAAGCATCAAGGCCGGGGAGGCGGTCTATCGCGGCATCGACCTGCGCCGGGTCGCCGAGCGCGACATGCGGGACATTCGCGGCCGCGAGATCTCGATGATCTTTCAGAACCCACGTGCAGCCCTCAACCCGATCCGCAAGGTCGGTCATCAGATCGAGGATGTTCTGCGTCAGCATGGCCGTGCCACCAGACACGATGCACGGGTCAAGGCGATCGAGGCGCTGGAGGCGGTCAAGATCCGCGATCCGGAGGCACGCTATGAAGCCTATCCCTTTGAGCTGTCAGGCGGAATGTGCCAACGCGTCGTCATCGCAATCGCGCTCGCCTGCGACCCCAGGCTCCTGATCGCGGACGAGCCGACAACGGGCCTCGACATCACCACGCAAAAGGCCGTCATGGACCTCGTCGACGGTCTGGTGCGGGCGCGGGCCATGTCTTCGATCCTGATCACCCATGATCTCGGGCTTGCTTCCCAGTATTGCGACCGGATCATCGTCATGAAAGACGGCGTGATCGTGGAGGAGGGAAAGCCCGCTGATCTCTTCGCCGACCCCCAACACGCCTACACGAACAAACTGGTCGATGCGACGCCGAGACGTGGCGCGACGATACGGTCGCTGTTGCCGATAAGCCAGCGCACGCCGCTGGAGAAAAGGACCATCGGCAATTCACCTATGCTCGATGTGATTAACCTCGCCAAGTCGTTCGAGAGCAAATCCGGCCCCGTTCAGGCCGTAAAGGGCGTCAGCTTCACCATTCGCTGCGGCGAGAGCCTCGGTCTGGTAGGCGAGTCGGGCTGCGGCAAGTCCACCACCGCCTCGATGATCGTCCGGCTTCTCGACGCGACATCCGGCGGCATTTTCTACCGGGGCGAGGATCTGGCGAAGCTGCCCTCAGCCGGTTTCGCCCGTCATCCGCTACGCGGCAAGATCCAGATGGTGTTCCAGGACGCGACCGACAGCCTCAATCCACGCCACACGGCCCGCCAGACCATTGCCGAACCGCTGCTCCGGCTGGGCGATCTGCGGGGCGGAAAACTGCGTGACAGGATCGATATGCTCGCAGGTCTGACGGGCCTGCCGCAGCACCTTCTCGACAGGTTTCCACACCAGTTATCCGGCGGGCAAAAAGCCAGGGTCGGGATCGCGCGCGCAATCGCGACCGACCCGGAGCTCCTGGTTCTCGATGAACCGACCGCTGCCCTTGACGTTTCGATCCAGGCGGTCGTGCTCAACCTCCTGGCCGATCTCAGGGCCCGCCTCGGCATGAGTTACCTGTTCGTCAGTCACGATCTCAACGTGGTTCGCCTGCTGTGCGACCGTGTGGTTGTCATGAAAGAGGGAAAGATCGTCGAGACCGGCGGCGTGGATGCGGTCATGGACAGTCCGTGTGACCCTTATACGCGCGAACTTGTCTCGGCGGCACCACAGGCCCCGAACCGCAAACTCAACGCATAACCGGAACAACCAAAGGACACCGCATGATTTCGGAGCTTCCCTTCACGCTCGATTCGCTTCGCCGTGCCTATGCCGAGGGCATCGCGCCGGAGGCGGTCGTAGCAGAGGCATTTCGCCGGCTGCATGCCGCTGACGATCCTGGCATTTTCCTCCATGAAGCAAGGGAAGAGGCTCTGGCGCAGGCAAGGGCGCTCGGCCAGCCGGATGGACGGCCGCTCTGGGGCATACCTTATGTGGCCAAGGACAATATCGACGTGCGCGGCATGCCGACGACGGCCGCCTGCCCGGATTTCGCCTACCTGCCCGAAGAAGACGCCTTCGTTATCAGTCTCCTCAGACGGGCTGGGGCGATCTGCCTCGGCAAGACCAATCTCGACCAATTCGCGACCGGGCTCGTCGGTGTCCGCACGCCTCATCCGGTGCCGCGCAATGCCCTGGACCCTGACATCGTGCCCGGCGGATCGTCTTCCGGATCGGCGGTGGCCGTCGCCAGGGGCATCGTTCCCTTCTCGCTGGGAACGGATACAGCCGGCTCGGGCCGCGTGCCGGCGGCACTCAACAATATCGTCGGCCTGAAACCAACGCTCGGTATGCTGTCGGCATCCGGCGTCGTGCCGGCATGCAGGACGCTCGACACGATCTCCATCTTTGCGCTGACGGTAGCCGACGCATGGAGCGTCTTGGAGACTGTTGCCGAATACGATCCGGCCGACGCCTATGCGCGGCCGCTGCCGCAGCGGCGCCTTTCGCGGCCCGCGCCCGCAGTCCAGGTCGCGGTTCCCGATGAAAGCAGTCTGGAAACCTTCGGCGACAAGCTGCAGGCGGACCACTTCCGCGCAACGGTTACGGATTTGCGAACCCAGGGAGCCGTTGTTCGCGAAATCGACTTCCGTCCGTTCTTCGATGTCGCGGAGATGCTCTACGAGGGTGCCTGGGTTGCCGAAAGGACAGCTGCGGTCGGCGATCGCCTGGTTTCGGCACCTGAAACGCTGCATCCCACGACACGCAAGATCATTGAGGGCGGCCTGAAGCTCTCTGCCGTCGACGCTTTCCGGGGCATCTATCGGCTGCAGGACCTGCGCCGTCGCTGCGAAGAGGCGCTGGCGGGCATTGATCTCCTCTGCGTTCCGACCATCCCGACCTTCGTGTCGCTTGCCGACATTGGCGCCGATCCGGTCGGACCGAATTCCCGCCTCGGCACCTATACCAATTTCGTGAACCTTCTCGACATGTGCGGTATTGCGGTCCCCGCCGGAACGCGCGCCGACGGGCGACCGGGCAGTGTCACGATCCTTGCACGGACCGGCGACGATGCCGCTGCAGCATCGCTGGCAGCATTGCTGGAAACTGGAAGCCTCGGCGCGACCGGCTTGCCCCGTCCGACAGCACCGCAGCCCGAAGTCGAAGCAGGCAGTGGAGAGATCTCGATTGCGGTGTGCGGCGCGCATATGTCGGGCCTTCCCCTGAACCACGAGCTGACATCGCGCGGTGCCCGCTTCGTCAAGGCCTGCCGGACTTCACCGGAATACCGCTTCTTCGCGCTGGCCGGAGAGCCGCCGAAGCGGCCGGGACTTGTCCACGAACCGGGCGCGTCGGGCGCGGCCGTCTCGCTGGAAGTCTGGGCGATGCCGAGCGAACACTTCGGCAGCTTCATGTCAGGTATTCCGGAGCCGCTCTGCATCGGCACTGTCAAGCTCGACGACGGAAGCCGCGTCAACGGCTTCCTTTGCGAAGCTTATGCAGTTGAAGGCGCCACCGAGATTACGCGTTTCGGCTCATGGCGAGACTACCTCTCGTCGTAGCCGAGCAGGCCCGGAGCACCCACGTCGGTCGCCCGTGGAGCGGACAGGAGCAACATGCGGACCCACCATTCCTCATGTTGCCCCCGCGCAACCCGCTTCGACGTCGAAGCGAAGCGCCCGACACGGCATGTCCATTTTCTGCGCCGTACACGTGATGCGCGAGCCCCCGTCGGGATTTTCGATCGACTGGCCGCGCACCACGCCGGCCGGCTCTCTTCCACATCTGCGTCTTGTCGGTTCCGAACACCCCCGCCACATCAGCATCTTGTCGCAGTTCATCGCTTCGGCCATGCGATCGATGCGTATCTCGCCTGCCGAATGCCCGCTGGTCCATTGGAGACCGGTTCGAAGTCATTTTCCCGGACCATGAAAGCTCGTCCCTGCCGTTACGAAAAGCAAGGTGGAGCCGCCGAACACCCGGATTTCCCCGGAACGTCGACGCCCGTGGACAGAGGGGTTGGAGAACGCGGTCGAATAATATTATCAGTAATATTTATTCTGAACTCCTCCCAATCCAGGAGCAGGATGCCGGTCCCGGCGACCTTTCAACCACCCAATAAGCAATCGAGCCGACGCCTTGGGAGATCGCACCGGAGGAAAACTCCGCCCCAGGTGTTTTAGCTAATTTACTGTAATAACTCGATAAAATATCGACGAGGCGAGCAAAAGATTTTTCCGCTTGACGGCATCGGCCTGTGATGTCTTTTTAACGATAAGAAACATAACTAATATTATTAATTGGGAGAAGGCATTGACGGACTCCACTGAACGCGTGAGGGAGGCGAAGGCCGGGCGAATTGCTGCGCTGGACACGCGCAGTGGCGCCCGGTCGGTATCGTTGGCTCTCGCGCTTCTCGGCTTTGGACCACTGCTGATCCTGATTGCACTGATTGCCGGAGCAAGTCTTCTGACCCCCAATTTCCTCAAGCTGGGGAACATCAGCAACATCATGGCTCAGACGTCCGTCATCGCGATCGTCGCGATCGGACAGCATCTCGTCATCCTGACCAGGGGCATCGACCTCTCCGTCGGGGCCAACCTTGCCTTGGCCACCGTGGTCGGCGGACTGGTATTCCGCGTCACGGATTCAACGGTTCTGGTTATGGGGGCGATGTTGCTTTCAGCCGTTACCGTCGGAGCGTTCAATGGTATCGGCTATGTCTACGGGCGTCTTCCTCACGCTTTCATCATCACCCTGGCGACCTTGAGCATCTGTCGGGGGCTCGCTCTTCAGTTTTCGGTAAATCACACGACGATGCGCGGCATGCCCGATGGCATTGTCGCCCTCGGCAGCAGCGAAATCCTGGGCTTGCCCGGTTCCTTCTTCGTGGTGTTGGGCGTTGCGGTGCTGGTGCTGGTCATGACCAAGGGCATGGTCTGGGGGCGGTGGATCTATGCCGTCGGCGGCAAGCCGGAGTCGGCCGTTCAGATGGGAATTCCGGTCAGGCCGGTCCTGGTCTCCACCTACGTCCTGGCCGGCCTGTGTGCCGGTATCGGTGCCATCGTTCTTTCGGCACGCACGCAAGCCAGCTCGCCTCTCTATGGCAATCTTCTGGAACTCGACACGATCGCGGCCGTGATCATCGGCGGCGCGAGTTTCCTGGGAGGGCGCGGCCACCTCGGTCACGCACTCATCGGTGCCGTGATGATTGGCGTTCTTCGCAACGCGCTCAATCTTATGAACGTGAACGTGTTCTTTCAGATGATTGCCATTGGCGCGATCATCCTCCTGGCCGTCGAAGCCGACGTCCTGCGCGGCCACCTGGAAGCGCGGACCCGCGCCCTCCAGGCAACGGGGGCGCGCTGATGACCCCCATGACCAAACGCCCGGTGCTTGCGGTATGCCACGCGGTCAAGCGGTTTGGCGCGGTCCAGGCCCTCAAGGGCGTCGGCCTTGAAGCCTACGCCGGAGAGGTTCTCGCACTCCTCGGCGACAATGGCGCAGGAAAATCGACGCTGATCAAATGCATCAGCGGGGTTCATCAGCTCGACGAGGGGGAGATTCTGATCGACGGAAAACCCGCGGCCCTTCACTCCCCGGCAGCAGCCCGTCAGGCCGGTATCGAAACCGTCTATCAGGACCTTGCGCTGTTCGACAATCTGACGCCGGCGCAGAATTTCTTTTGCGGGCGGGAGATTGCCTACCCCGCGTGGTTGCCTCGCGGCATGCGCTTTCTCAACAAGGCGGCGATGGACAGGGAGGCGGCTGGGATCATTGACCGGCTCAAGGTCAGGCTGCCGAAGCTGGATGCACCGGTCGCCCTGATGTCCGGAGGACAACGCCAGGCGATCGCGGTGGCTCGAGCCACGGTTTTCGCCCGCAAGATCGTCATACTGGATGAACCGACGGCAGCTCTCGGCCTGCGTGAAGCGCGCAAGGTGCTCGATCTCATCCGGCAGCTTCGAGACGAAGGCAACGCCCTGATCCTGATAACGCACAACATGGAACACGTGGTCGAACTGGCCGACCGCGCCGTTGTGCTGCGCCAGGGAAACAAGGTCGGCGAACTCAGGCCAACGCGGCAGAACCAGCAGGAACTGGTCTCCATGATCGTTGGCGCTGAAAGGTAGACCGATGCGCTGTCGGGAGACAGCACATCGGATGGACGATCGCTTTGTCATCTGAGCGATCAAAATCGGGAGGAAATGATGAAACTGAAAGCAGCACTCGCAGGAGCCCTCATTGCCGCGGTTTCGGCCGCTCCGGCCTTGGCGGAGAATATCAAGATCGGATTTATCACCAAGTTTCCGGTCCCTTTCTTTGCCACCATGGAAGACGGCGCAAAAGCCTATGCCGCGGAAAGCGGGGGCCTGGACATCGTCTTCGGTCAGGGGGCTTCGGCGACCGACATCGAGGGCCAAATCGCGTTGATCGAGTCCATGGTGACCCAGGGCGTACAAGGCATCGCCATCACGCCCGTCGACCCTACCGTGGCCACCACGCTCGACAAGGCCATTGCGCAAGTGGTCAAGGTGGTTCTCATGGACAACAGCATTCCCGACTGGGAAGGGCGCACGGCGCTGGCAACCACGAACAACTACGAGGCAGGCAGGACCGCCGGCGGCTATCTGAAGACCGTCCTGAAGGACGGTGACACGCTTGGCATCCTCGAGGGCGTTCCCGGCGTCCCGGCACTGGACGAGCGCGTGGACGGCATGTTGGCGGAATTGTCCGGCGTGAAAGTCGAGATCGTCGGCCGCGGAACGACCAACTGCACCGAAGAGCTCGGGATCAACGTGGCTGAGGACATCCTGACGGCAAACCCAGGTGTTACCGCAATCTACTCGGCATGCGGTCCCGCTGCGGCCGGGGCTGCCCAGGCGATCAAGAACGCAAAACTGGATCACCATGTGATCCTGGTCGGTTTTGACTTCTGCTGCGGCGAGGCCGAAGCTATGGAAGCCGGCATCGAGGATGCGTCGGTCGCCCAGTTTCCCTTCAACATGGCCAAATACGGTGTTGAAGCCCTGGTGAAATCCATCAAAGGTGAGCCGGTCGAAAACCTGATCGATTCCGGTTCGGCCCTGGTCACGAAAGACAATATGAAGGACTTTATGTAGTCGCCCCGCGGGGCCGGACTCGCGCCCGGCCCCGCACCTCGACCGATACAGTCTCTTGAAGCAGTTGGAGTACTAAAATCGTGGACGCGCTCGTTTGCACGCAACCGGGAACTCTGGAATTACAGCACATTCCGCCGCCTGTTCCCGCGGACGGGCAGGTCCTTGTACGTCCGCGCCGCATCGGCATCTGCGGGACCGACTATCATATCTTCGAAGGCAAGCACCCGTTCCTCAACTATCCGAGGGTGATGGGGCATGAACTTGCGGTGGAAGTGGTCGATGCACCCGCGGGTAGTGGCTTCAAGGCGGGCGAAATCTGCGCCGTCAATCCTTACCTGTCCTGCGGATCCTGCATTTCCTGCCGCAATGACAGACCGAACTGCTGCACCAGGCTCTCCGTGCTGGGCGTTCACCAGGACGGGGGCATGACTGAACTCCTGTGCCTGCCGCCGGACAATCTCATCCGTGGCGATGGCCTTTCCGTGGACGCGTGTGCCTCAGTCGAATTCCTGGCGATCGGGGCTCATGCCGTTCGAAGGGCCGGGGTGGCGAAAGGTGAAAGGGTTCTTGTCGTCGGGACGGGACCCATAGGAGTGGGCACGACGATGTTTGCGCGCATTGCCGGCGGCGACGTCTCGGTCCTCGATCTCGACGTGGAGCGAATGAGGACGATCGCGTCGATTACCGGCGGCAAGGCCATTGAAGTCCCGAACGGCACGTCCCCGGCTGATGCTGCCCTGGCTGCAACCGATGGCGAAGGCTTTGACGTCGTTTTCGACGCCACCGGCAACAAACACTCCATGGAAGCAAGCTTCAGCTATGTCGCCCATGGCGGACGGTTGATTTTCGTAGGCGTCCTGGACGCGGAAATCTGTTTTTCGGACCCGGATTTTCACCGCAGGGAAATGACGCTCCTGGCAAGCCGCAACGCAACCGGCGAAGACTTCACACATGTCATGGCCCAGATACGGGGCGGCGCGATTCCGGTCGGCAGTCTGATCAGCCATCGAACAAGCCTGGAGGCATCGGTTGCCGACCTGCCATTGTGGGCCCGGGACAAGGCGGGCCTCATCAAGGCGGTCATATCGATCGACTAGGCCCGGCCCGCCCAACAGATCGGTCCAGCAGGTTTTTTGCCGTCCCGGTTCCTGTTGTGTAAGAAAGTGTTTCCACTTCTTGTCAGCGTGCCGATAACCTGGCGGCGTCCAAGCTGTCCGGCGCGCGGGTCAGTTGCCGGGGGATAAGATGAAAACCGATTCCGTTTTCAAACGGGCCTTCAACGAAACCCTCGACGTCTTGTCAGCATTGGGCAGCGAGGATCTGTTTCCCTCCGAAGTCGTGCTTTCGCAAAGCCTGGGCGTCAGCCGCACCACGGTCCGCAAGGTCCTCTCCGAGTTGGAAAGCCAGGGACTCGTTGTCACGAGCAATCGGCAACGCCGGCTGGTGCGAAGACCGATTGCCAAACCCTTTCCCGAAACCGAAACCCTTTCCACGTCCGCTCACATCGAAAGGCAGTTCATGGAGTGGACGTTGCGGGACAATCTGGGTTCCGGCGCGTCGTTCAACGAACTGGAGCTTGCGCGCCGGTTCGGCGTGGCGACTTCCGCCATCCGCGAATTCCTGAACCGGTTTCAGCATTACGGCCTCATCGAAAAGCGCCCGAACGCGGGCTGGCTGTTCAAGGGATTCACCCCCGAATTCGCACTGGAGCTATTCGAAATCCGCGAAATGTTCGAGTTGCGTTCGGCCTTGGCTTTCGGCGCTCTGCCACGGCAGTCGCCGCTGTGGCGGCAGATCGAGTTGCTGGAAAAGGAGCATACGGATCTCCTTGCCGACATTGCCGAGAAATTCCACGATTTCTCCGATCTCGACAACCGGTTTCACCGGCTTATCAATTCAGCTTCGCCAAACCGGTTCATCGATGACTTTTACGACATCATCAGCCTGATCTTTCACTATCACTATCAGTGGAACAAGAAGGACGAGCGTAGCCGTAACGAAGTCGCGGTCCGCGAACATCTTCGCTATATCCAGGCCCTCAAGAGCCGCAGCGCCGCAAGAATCGAGAAAGCCTGCAGCGCACATCTCGCCTCCGCCAAGCAGACGCTCATCAATGCAACGACACAACAGGAACAGGTGTCGTGACCCTCGTCGCCTTCGATTCACGGACAGGATGCCGGTCTGCGTCCGGAGGTCTGCACGAGGTCATCCATCGAGCCCTCTCTCACCGGAACAGCAATGGCATCTCCTGAATGCCGGTCCATGAGATCCTGCCGTCCTCGTCCGTCCGGATCGTCGGGAAATGGCCGGGAACGATGATGCGGCCGCGACGCAGGACGTCCTGTAGCGATTTCTTGCCGCGTTTTTCCGGATCGAACTCAAGATCGGGAATGCCGGTCGAGGCCTCGCGTGCCGTCTTGAGCGCGTCGGCGGCGAGCACGACGGGTCCTTCGGGGGAGGGAAGCTCCAGCGAGATATGCCCGGGAGCATGACCGGGGGTCGGGAAGGCGGTAACACCGGGCAGAATTTCTTCCTCGCCCGCGGTGAGGCGCAGTTCGCGGCCTTCGAGCAGCATGGGCAGGAGGCGCGGTGTGACCCAGTCGCTCTCGAAGGGCGCCTGGATGTAATCGTATTCGTCGCGGCTGAGGACGACCGGGACTTCAGGAAAAAGATCAAGGTTCAGGACATGGTCGAAATGGCCGTGGGACAGAATTACCAGATCAATGTCTTTCGGGGCCAGGCCGCGGTGCTGCAGGGCATCAAGCAGGAGTTTTCGCGTCACCCCGTGGCCGCAGTCAAAGAGCGCCAGCGTCGCGCCGGACCTGATCAGCACGATCGTGGAGATACCGAAGAAACCACCCTGGAATGCGACGCTCGAGCCTTCCACGAGGATTTCGTATTGCGGGACCACTTTGCTTTCCCTCTTCGGCTGGAGTTGTTTCGACTATGCTCAATATTGGCCCGCTGGCAAGCTTGGGCAGTAACGCGTGAGCACTGTGATCACCAGCACAGGCGCGAAGACGGCTGGCATGGCATACTCACCGCGTTGAACACCATCAAATCGGACAGCTCATGTGTCGATGCATTCCGTGCGCTGCAAAGCCACCGAAGCATCCTGTCCGCCGGAGGTAAGCGCCGTGGGAGACGAAGCAGGAAATCGCCGAAAGGCCAAGGAGCTGGGAGCGCCGGACGCGGAAACGCTTATCGAAACGGTGCCCCACCTTGCGCGACTGCTTTCAAAAGATCAGGTCGCGCAGATTCAGAAGGTACTCGACGCGGCGGTCCTCAACCCGATGTACGAGGACGCCTACAGAAAGGCCATGAAGGCGGCGGTGATTGCGCGCTCCGGCAACCTGGTCTTGCGTGACCGGGCGAAGGAGCGGAAGGCCTACCGGATACTCGACAAACGGATCAGAGTGTCGGCAGGCGACGGGTATATCCGCGTCGATCACAACAAGATGCTGACTGCCGATGCCCTGGTTCCGCGCACCAATAATCCTGATGAAGCCGACTATCTCGTGAAAGTGCGCGAAATCCTCAATTCCAAGGGAGTATGGTTGCGGTTGAGCCAGCCGTGGTCGGCGCAGGGACCCGATCCCACCAGGTGGGAGTTCTGGTTCTCCCTCGGCCGCGACGGCGATACGATCGAGACCGACGACGCGATCATCGACCGGGAGGAATTGCTTGATACGACCATGCTGGGCGCCGGCTACTATCGTGCCGTGCTCACCGGACATGTCCAAACGAAGTTCAAGCGCGCCTTTGAGCGCTTCGACACCCAGTACGACAACGGCTGGGCGCTGCACACGCAGATCATGCGCAACCGCCATAGCGCCGCACCCGGTGTCGCAAGGGTGGCGGACTGGATGGGCGGAACCAGTTTCCCCGATTTTTCAATCTGGGAGCGCCCTCACAAGTTGAGAATGAAGGCGTGGGAAGCGAATGCCGGTGGCGACGTCAAAAAGGCACAGGTCTATCTGCTGGTCGCCGCGCACCTTGTTGAGCACAATGCGCGCCTGCTTTCAGACCACGTCAGCAAGACAATCGGCGGTGCCGAAACGGCGGTTTCGATCCTGAGGGTGGCCGAGACCGCCGGGCAAGTGGCCGAGGCCGTGTTGGTCGTCGTTGGCGTCGGCGCCGGAATGAAGGCACTGCGCGCGGCTGGAAGCAAGGCGATAAGCCAGGAGGCCAGGCACGAGGCGGGAGAACAGCTCGTGCGCGAATACGCCAGGAAGGAAGGTATTTCGCAAGCCGAGCTCAAGATGATCCGCTATGTTCCGCAACCTAAGGGAACCGTACTCGGGAATATCAAAGGCGGTCACAGTGCCGGACACGGCACCGGGCTTCACAAGTGGCCGTGACTGCTCTCGTATCGGCAGATCGGCAGGCACTGGGCTCCACGACAACGGGGCCAGAAGTCGTTCAGTCCGCGCGCCACAGATCTGCAGGTGCAAGAGGCGGCCGGCCCAGAACGAAATCTGCCGCTTTCTCGCCAATCAGAAGCGCGGCCGCATTGGTGTTGGCCGCGAGCATCTCGGGGATTACCGAACAGTCGGCAACCCGCAAGGCGTCAATCCCGTGGACCCTGAGCTGCGGGTCGACGACGCTGGACGGGTGATCTCCCGGCCCCATCCGGCACGTCCCGATGGGATGATAGGTGGTGTTTCCCGTCTCGCGGGCATGGTCAAGCAACGCCGCATCATCATCCACCGCCGGGCCGGGCCAGTGTTCTTCCTCGACGAAGCGCGCGAAGGCAGGCTGCCTTGCGATCCGCCGCGCGAGACGCATCGCACAGACGATGGATCTCCGGTCGTCCTCTTCACCAAGGTAGTTCGGGAAAAACTCCGGTTTGACGCGGACGTCCGGCGACAATGCGCGCACATGTCCGCGGCTCTTCGGGCGTTGCTGCCAACACGCCATCGTCGCACCGGGAAATCTGTCCAGCCCGGACCAGATGCCGGACGGATAGCTCGCCGGCGTAAAGGATACCTGGATGTCGCCAAAGGGTTGCCAGGATTGCGATTTCCAGAAGCAGTAGACGAGGGTCGGAGAAAGCGTGAGCGCTCCCCGCCGGAACGCTGCATAGCGCAAGAGCTCGGCAACAAGAGGCAGGCCTCTCGTTCGCTGGTTGACGCTTGTCGCGCCGCGTATCTTGAGGACGATCCGTGCAGCATAGTGGTCGCTGAGGTTCTCGCCGACACCAGGCAGCGCATGCACGGCAGGCACTCCGAGTTTCGCGAGAAGATCGGGAGATCCGATACCCGAGATCTGCAGGAGTTGGGGCGTTGCAATCGCTCCGGCGCTGAGGATGACCTCCTTGCGCGCACGTATCGTATGTTCGACCCCGTCGCGGATGAAGACGGCCCCGACAGCCCGGCGCCCTTCGAAGAGGAGCCGCGTGACCAGTGCGCCCGTCAGCACTTCGGTATTGCCGCGCCGCATGGCCGGATAGAGGAAAGCACGTGCCGGACTGACCCGTCGACCGCGATGAATCGAACGCTGGACGTAGGAAATTCCGTCCTGCTCTTCACCGTTGTAATCGGCGTTGCGCGGTATGCCGAGCGTCTCGGCGGCATCCATGAAGGCCTCGGCCAGCGGGTCGGGCTCGTCCATGGCGGTAATGGTGAACGGACCCTCCCGGCCGCGATAGAGTTCGCTGCCGATGCCTATGCAGGTCTCATTCCTGCGGAAGTAGGGCAGGACGTCAGCATAGCTCCAGCCCGGATTTCCCATCGCAGCCCAATTGTCGAAGTCGCTCCGGTGCCCGCGCGTGTAGACATGGCCGTTGATGGATCCCGAACCCCCGAGCGTTTTTCCGCGGGACTGGATCAATTCACGTCCCGCCGTCCCCCAGTGCGGAAGGGTCGGATACATCCAGTTGATCTTCGGATTGCCGAGGGCATAGACAACCGCCGCAGGAACGTGGATCGACGGGTGCCGGTCGCTCGGTCCGGCCTCCAGAACGCATATCGTTCCCGGGTACTGTTCCGAAAGGCGGCCGGCCACCACCGATCCGGCAGAGCCCGCTCCGATGATGAGATAGTCGAAGACCCGCGGCGTGATCACAGACGGATCCCGACGTTCTTGGTCTGAACGTAGCCCAACAGGGCCTCCTGGCCTTTTTCGCGTCCATAGCCCGAACGTTTCATCCCCCCGAAGGGCGTCTCGACGCCACCGGCCCACCATTCGTTGACGTAAACCTGTCCGGCAACGAGACGATCGGCGGTCCAGTGTGCCAGTCGCAGGTCGCGGGTGTAGACGCCCGCGGCCAGCCCGTAGTCGGTGCCGTTGGCGATGGCAATCGCCTCTTCCGGCGAATCGAACGGCAAGACCACGAGAACAGGGCCGAAGAATTCTTCCTGAGCGATCCGCATGTCGGGTCGGACGCCGGTGAAAATCGTCGGGCTCATGAAGTGTCCCGGAAGCCCGGGAACGCGGCTCCCGCCCAGCAGAAGGGTCGCCCCTTCCTCGACACCCGCACGGCACAGGCTCTCGACCTTTTCCAGCTGCCGCGCGGAGATAAGCGGGCCCATGTCGCAGCCATCAATTCCCGGCCCGACGGAGCGCTTTGTGGCCAGACCGGCGATCTTGTCCATCAGCTCGTCATGGATCGAGCGGTGAACGATAAGCCGGGAACCCGCGGAACAGATCTGGCCGGAATGGTGGAAGATGCCACGGACTGCGCTGGCGGCCGTCCGGTCAAGATCGGCGTCGGCATGAACAATGCCGCCGGATTTGCCGCCCAGTTCCATGATGCAGGGGATTATCCGCTCCGCGGCGGAGCGAAGGATGCTCTTTCCGGTTTCGACCGAACCGGTGAAGACGATGTGGTCGACGTCGTCGTGGGCCGCCAACGCCGCACCTGCATCATGTCCATAGCCGCAGATGATGTTTACGGCACCGCTGGGGACCCCGGCGCGCTCGCAGGCTTCGGCGAACAGAAACAGGCTGAGCGGCGAATCCTCGGGCGATTTCAAAACGACGGTGTTTCCCGTCACAATGGCGCAGGCCACCGACCGCGCGCCGACGGGCAGCGGCCCGTTCCAGGGCACGATTTGGGCCGAGACGCCGTAAGGCACATGCAGCGTATAGTCGAGAAGACCGTCGCCAAGCGGGATCTGACGGCCCTCAAGTTTGTCAGCCATGCCGCCGTAGTATCTCAGGTATCGCTGGGTCAGTGCGACTTCAGCCCTGCCCGCCGCCAGCGTCTTGCCATTGTCGAAACACTCGAGGGTGGCGATTTCGTCGGCGAGGTGTTCAAGCTGGTCCGCCACTTCGAGCATCAAATCGCCCCGATGGTTCGGGCGCATGTCCTTTAGAGTTCGGCTCTCAAAACACCGGCGCGCAGCTGCAACGGCCTTGTCCACATCCGCAGGCAGCGCTCTGGCAACTTCGGCGATCGGTTCCCCGGTCGCCGGATCGCTCACCGTGATGCGGCTGCCATCGGCGCCGTCCACCCAGTTCCCGTCGATGAAGTTCTGCCAGTAGGGGCGGATTTCCCGTGTCATAGCTGCCTCGCCTTGATGCCCCCGCAATGTTCATGGTCCGGAGGACAGCAATCGGGGTATCAGGCGCGCGCGCCGTGTGGCGAATGTCTTTTGCCAATAGGTCCATGCCGCATTTGCATGTCTTGCCCACGCGAATGGCACCTGATGCTTCCTGTGCATCGCGCTAGTCGCACCTGGCATTGGCCGGCTGTGCATCGTCGCGACTAACTTGCGGCAACCAAGTGCACAGGAAGTTCAAGACATGCAAGACCCTTCCCAGCCGCGAATTGCGATCCTAGGCCTGATGCTGGAAAGCAATAGATTCGCCCCCGTAACTACGGAAGAGGATTTCCTGAACCGGGTCTTTCTGGCCGGTGACGAGATCATCGAGGACTTGCACAGCAACGATCCCGGAATCCCGACCGAAATTCGCGGCTTTGCCTGGCAGATGGACCACAGCGGAGGGTGGACCCCGGTTCCCATCCTGGTCGGTCTGGTCGAGGCGGGCGGGCCTTTGGACCACAGGTTCTTCGAAACGACATTGAAGGAAATGCGCGACCGGCTCGAGGCCGCAGGACCGCTGGACGGGGTCTACATCTCGAACCATGGCGCGATGATCACTACGGAATCGGACGACCCCGATGGCGAGATCTTCGCAATGGTCCGGTCCATCGTCGGGGCCGAGGTTCCGGTCGTCGCCACGCTCGATCTTCATGGAAACGTTTCTGAAGAGATGGTTCGTTCGGTCGATGCGATTGTTTCCTATCAGACCAATCCGCATGTCGACATGCTGGCGCGCGGCAAGGACGCCGCGGTCATTCTCCATGACCTGCTTCGCGGAATGAAACCGGATGTCGCCTTCATCCGGCTCCCCGTGTCACCACCGACCGTCACGCTGCTGACCGAACGCGGCCCCTATGCCGATATCGTCACCTATGGCCAGGGGTTTCTGGATGACGACATTATCAATGTGTCGATCCTGGGCGGATTTGCCTATTCCGATACTGCAAAGAACGGGTTGGCGATCATAGTGACTGCGCGGAGTGCCAATGGCACCGCCCAGGACGTGGCTAGAAAAATTGCGGAAATGGCATGGTCTCAGCACAAGCGGTTCGTCCCGGCGCTGACCTCGCTCGAAGAGGCAGTCAACCGTGTGCTCGAAGTGGCGCGCGACCCGGATCTTCCAGCCGTTGCCCTGGCGGACGTTTCCGACAATCCCGGCGGTGGCGGCAACGGCAACACAATGTGGATCCTCGAGGCTCTGCATGCCGCCAAAGCAACGGGCGTGATTGTCGGTGTCATCAATGACCCGGCTCTGGCCACAGAGGCCGCCGAACTCGGGGAGGGCGCGCGCTTCACGGCGATCTTCAATCGGATCCAGCCGGATCTCGTTCTCAAGAAGGTTCGTAGCCGAAGCACGTGTCCTGTGCATTCGCGATGGCGATTGCGTCGGGCGCAGGGGATTTTACGCAGGCCGCCGGATGAACCTCGGAAGATCGGTCCTGCTGGACTTGGGTGGAATCCAGGTTGTCGTGATCTCGATCCGGAACCAGTGCGCTGATCCGATCTTCTTCGAAATGATGGGAATCGACATCGGGGCGGCGCGGGCCGCCGTCGTCAAGTCCCGCGGACATTTTCGAGCCGGATTTGACGAGTTCTACGGTCCCGATCAGGTCATCGAAGTGGATGTCCCCGGCCTGACCTCTCCAATCCTGAACCGGTTCGATTTCAGGAACTTCCGCCGTCCGATCTTTCCTCTGGATGCAGAGGTGGAATGGCACGTGCCCGAAGACCTGTGACGGAATGCCGGTGCACGGTTTTCACCGCACTTGAAGATGTGCGGTCAGGTCGCCCGGGCACTGAACAATAGAATCACTGACCAAAAGTGAGCTCCAGAGAAAGGAAAGTAAGACATGAAACGGATGTTGAAAGGTGCGATTTCAGTTGTCGCGTTCGCGGCCACACTGGCCGCCGGCAGCGCGGTCGCCGCAGAAAAGATCAAGTTCGGCATGAATGCGCCCCAGGGCGACAATCCGGAGTGGAATGCACTCCTCGCTTTCAAGAACCACGTCGAATACAAGACCGAAGGTGCAATCACTGTCGACCTGTTCCCGAGTGCTCAGCTTGGAGCAGAGCGTGCCTGCGCCGAGCAGGTTCAGCAGGGTGCGGTCGAGGTCTGCCTCGTTGACACCGGCGCACTTGCCGGCTTCTACGAGGATATCCAGGTCCTGTCGATCCCCTACCTGTTCAAGTCTTCGGTGCATGCCTGGTCGGTCTTCGACAGCCCGTTCTTCGGTGAACTGGCCGAAGACATGCGAAAGGAGACCGGAATCCGCGTCATGTCCTGGGGTGAGAACGGGTTCCGCGACTTTACGAACAACGTTCATCCGATCCGGACGCCCGAAGATCTGAAGGGCCTCAAGATGCGTGTCATGGAAAGTCCGGTCTTTATCCGGTTTGTCGAGTCCTTTGGTGCCGCGGCGACACCGATGCCGGGTTCCGAGATCATCATGGCCGCGAAACAGGGTGTTATCGACGGGCAGGAAAACCCGGCACAGGTCAACTATGACTACAATCTGATGGATGTGCAGAAATACATGTCCACCGACGAGCATATCCTCGGCGTGCATGCCTACATCATCAGTGACACCTTCTTTGAGGGTCTGACCGACGACCAGAAAGCCATCGTTCTCGAAGCCGCAACGCTGGCGGCACGGGTCGAGAACACGCAAAAACTGGCCGGCGCGAAGAAGTACATCGACCTCATCCGCGAGAAGGGCGTCGAAGTGCACATGACGACAATGGCCGAAAAGGATGCGTTCGCCGCTGTCTCGCAGGAGCCCGTGCTGGAGTACCTGCGCGAACAGGTGGGCGCGGAACTCGTCCAGAGCCTTCTTGAAACGGCGAAAGAGCATGAGGCCGCGCTCTACGGCCGTTGATCAGGCGCCGGCGGGTACCCCGAATGGGACTCTTGTTCAGTATGACACGACGGTCCCAATCCTGTGCCAACAGCCGCCCCGAACTCTCCTCGGGGCGGCCAGCCCAAATTGAACGGTTGCCGCGCATTCGAAACCAGCAGGATGATAAATGAAACCGTTTCTGTTTCGCTTCGGCATGAGCTTGATGCATGGCGTGGAGATCATCTCTGCTCTGTTGCTGCTGGCCGTGATCGCGATGAATCTTTCGCAGGTCTTCTTCCGCTATGTCCTCGTCGATCCGCTGTCCTGGACCGAGGAGACGATGCGCTACGCCACGACATGGATGGTCATGCTGGCTGGGAGCGCGGCGCTCCTGCGCAACGAACACATGGCGATCGATCTGCTTGGCGCCCGTGCGCCTGAAAGGTTGAAACGGCTTCGCAGACTGCTGGTCCTAAGCTGCATCGCAGCCTTCTGCGTGCTGCTGATGTGGGAGGGTATTCCTGCCGCAATCAAGAATTTCCGCCAAGTCTCGCCATCGGTGCGGGTCCCGATGACCTTCCCCTATCTCGCCATCCCGGTGGGAGCGGCACTCATGTTCATAAAGTCGATCATCCTGATACTCCTGCCGGAGAGCCTGACGGACGAAATCGAGACCAAGGATCCCCTCGCATGATCGCAATGTCCATCGCTTTCGTTCTGCTGCTGATCGCCGGTGTTCCGATCGTATTTGCCCTGGGTATCTCAGGGGCATTCGGCCTGTGGGCTCTCGACCTTGACCTGGTGACCGTACCGACGCGGCTGTTCACCGGCATGGACAATTTCGTTCTTCTTGCGGCGCCATTCTACATCCTTGCAGGCGAGATCATGAACCGGGGCGGGATCACGACACGCCTGATCCGGCTGGCCGGTCTCCTGACGCGCGGCGTGCCGGGAGCAACAGCCTATGCAAACGTGTCGTCCTCGGTGTTGTTTGCCGGCATTTCCGGGGCTGCCGTGGCCGACACCGCGGCCCTGGGGCAAATCTTCATCAAGGGCATGCCGGAAGAAGGCTACAGCAAGCATTACGCCGCGGCGGTAACGATCGCCTCGTCGATCATTGGGCCGATCATTCCGCCATCGGTCATCATGATCATCTACGCCGCGGTGACCCGGCAATCCGTAATCGATCTTTTTGTCGCAGGCATCGTTCCCGGGTTGCTGATGGCGGGCTCGATGGCGGCCGTGATCCGGTTCCAGGCACGCGGCGGACGGTTGCCGAAGTCCGACACGCGAATTGAACCGGGCGAACTGGGGACCCTGGTTCGGGACGGGCTGCTGGTTATGGGACTTCCGGCCCTCATCGTGCTGGGAACGCTTCTGGGCATATTTACAGCGACCGAGGCCGGAGGCGTCGCGGTTCTTTATGCGCTGCTTATCTCGGTCTTCGTCTTCCGAAGCATCGATCTTGCAAGTTTCTGGAGCGCCCTGAAGCGCAGTGCCCGGATCACCGCCACGATTTACCTGATCATAGCGGCGGCGACGGTGATGTCCTATGTGCTGACGGTCGGCGGCATCGCGACGTGGGTCAATGCATTCGCCCAGTTCTTCCAGGGCAACCCGACACTCTTCCTGCTGGCGCTGATGGCAATCCTGCTCGTCGTGGGAACCTTCCTCGAACCAGGTGCGGCGATCGTGCTGCTGGTTCCCATGCTCATGCCGGTGACCGCGGGAATGGCGATCGATCCGCTTCAGCTGGCCATGGTCATCATCCTGACGTTGACGCTCGGCCTGATCACGCCGCCCGTTGGCGTCTGTCTCTTCGTCGCTTGCCGGATCGCGGATAGTCCGGTCACTCCGATCGTGCGGGCGGTTCTGCCGTTTCTTTTCGCAGAGATCTGCGTGGTCGTCCTGCTGATCCTGTTCCCCGACCTCTCGTCGTTTCTGCCGACGCTTCTGCGTTAGGGTATGGCCCCATAAAATTGAAGGAGCCACTCGTTATGGATGGTTTGCCCGCGCCAATCTTCCCGGGCACGCAGCACGGCAAGATTGGCAACGACGAGATCCTGGACCGCAACGCTCGAGCTTGGCCGGTACAGGCCCCGCATCAGCCCCAATCCGAATCCTCGTCCGTTTCGATCAGCGACCAGAACTCTTCCGATGTCAGCGGCAGCGGATCCTTCGACCGGATGAGTCGTATGTCGATGGGGATGAACCATTTTTCGTCACCCGCCAGCACGAGTGACCCTTCGGCCAGATCGGTCTGAATGTGGCTTTCGGGCAGCCAGGCCGTTCCGCGTCCTTCGGAACTCATCGGCTTGAGTACTGCTGCCATGTGAGAAACGAACACCCGATTGAGGTGCACCGGCTCACCCATATTTGCAATCAACTGTTCGACGACCTGGCCGATTGCGGACGTTTCGGAGTAGGCCAGGTAGTGCACCGGTTCGTCTTCCGTGCCTGGAAGGCGGTCGATCGGCTGGCCCGACGAGTCGGGAAGCGTCACCGGGACGAGCCTGTCCCGCAGCACCACCTTGCCGACGAAATTGTCGGAAGAAAGGTTCATAGGGATCGCCGAATGGGTGTAGCTGAGGACGAAATGACAATCGCCGCGCAGAAGCATCTGGATGCACTCCTTGAACTGCACGGTATCGAGGCGCGTGTTGAAGGTGTGGCTCTTCGTCTCGATCTTGCGCAACCAACCGGGAAAGAAGTTCAGCGACAGGCTGTGGGTTGCTGAGAACCGGATGGTGTGGAGCGAGGCATCTCCAATTCTGCGTGAATCTTCGCGCCCCTGGTAAAGACGGCGAAGCACGTCTTCCGCGACCTGACGAAACCGCTCCCCCGAAGGCGTGAGTGAGATCGGCTGCGTCGCCCGATTGAACAACTGCGCCCCCACCCATTCCTCCAGGCTCTTGATCCGCCGGCTGAAGGCAGGCTGCGTCGTGTAGCGCGCCTCAGCCGATCGCGAAAAATTGCGGGTATCGACCAGGCTCAGGAAGTCTTCCAGCCAACGGCTTTCCATGGGACTTTGTTCTTTCTCTGTGTTTGGCCGGCTACGCCATCCCGTCCACCAGACGTCGCTCAATGCGTAGGGCATCGGCCAATGATAGCGCTGTCATGATAGCGCTGTCATTTTTTGTCAACGAATTTTTTCACGAACCGAAAAAGCTTAGCCAGTTCAGCTTCTTGATGGGCCTGTCGCCAGCCTCTGAAGACCGGCATGGCGTTCACAATCGACGGAAGGGACGCCTGCAGTGCCTGTGCGGTGCCATTTCCGCAAGGGTTCCACCGGCACCACAAACGGGCGCGCCGCCCTTTCACCGTCCCGAAGCCGAATGTTGCGTGCAGTTGCGTGCAGTAAATACAGCCGCATCGGACTTGAGGGCAGGGGTGGGAACCTGTCAGACTGAAGCCCATCCGCCATTTTCAGGAAACCGTGGACCGCTGCCTGTACGCGGCGCCGGCCGATTGTCCGGGTCATGCTTCCCGCATAGACTGTCTTGATGGGGCGCATTCTGGAAACCGAACTCTATCCGCCGGTCAAGGCTTTCCTCATCGGGCAGGGCTACGACGTGAAGGCCGAGGTGGGGGCCGCAGACCTAGTCGCCTGCCGCGGCGACGCCGACCCGGTGATCGTCGAATTGAAAACCGGGTTCTCCTTAAGCCTTTTCCACCAGGCCATCGCGCGTCAATCGATGACCGATGCGGTCTATGTTGCGGTGGCACGGGGGACCGGGCGGCGTTTTCAGCAAGCGCTCAAGAGCAACCTCATGCTCGCCCGGCGGCTAGGTCTTGGAGTGATCACCGTCAGGTTGTCCGATGGCTTCGTCGAGATTCATCTCGACCCCGCGCCCTACGCACCGCGCAAGTCCAAGCTGCGCAGGGACCGGCTGCTGAAAGAATTCTCGCGCCGCGTCGGCGACCCGAACGTGGGCGGCTCGACACGCGTCTCCCTGGTAACTGCCTATCGCCAGGATGCCATCCGCTGTGCCGAGCATCTGGAGGCCAACGGTCCCAGCCGCGGGGCGGATGTGGCGAAAGCCACCGGTGTCGGCCGCGCAACGCGAATGATGACCGACGATCATTACGGGTGGTTCGAACGCGTGGCGCGCGGGGTCTATGCCTTGAGCCCCAAGGGCCGCGAGTCCCTAAAATGCCGCGTGGAAGACACCGACCGGATTTGAGCCTTTGAGGGTTCAACTGAACGGCGTGGAAGCCTGTCTACCCGACGGTTTGAGAGCGAGCGGTCGAACGTGCAGACGGCCGAAATCCTTCCGAAGGGGAACAACATGGCCCGGAAATATCCGGCGCAACGCTTCTCGCGTTCAGCCTTCTTGTTCCGGCACCGCGTGCACAGGGGCGGTGCCGGTCCTGAGTGAAGAACAACAGTCGAATTCTCGACGGGAGCTCAAAGACCGTTCGCGCGGGCAATGAAATCTGTCAGATGGGGCACATAGTCGTCATCGCCGCTGCCGCCATTGGTGATGCCAAAGGCGTAGGAATTCTTCACGGCGCTCGACATGGCCGTGACGAACTGGACGTCGTTTGCCATGGACTCCACGTACTTCATGTCCTTGTAGGCATTCGACAAGGTGAACTTGTGTGCCGCGCGGTTCCCCTCGAGGGCATACCCCATGAAGGTCTGGTAGAAGCCGCAATCCATTCGGCTGCCGCGGACCACGCTGTCAAAAGTTTCGACGGAGATGCCGACCTTGCGCGAAAGTGCCAGTGCCTCTGCGTAAAGAGCGCCATAGCCGAGTGACAGGAAGTTGTTGAGCAACTTCATGCGATGACCATCACCCAGCTTGCCGAGGTGAACGATTTTGGCGGTGCAGGCTGAAAGCACCGGTTCAACACGGGCAAAAACGTCCTCACTGCAACCAATCATCGCGTGCAGGGCGCCTGCCTCGGCTTCTTTCGGCGTACCGCCCAGGGGAGCATCGGCATAGCCCACGCCAAGCGGTGCCAGTTCGGCGGCAATACGCTCGGTCGATGAAGGATTGGCGGTTGAGCAGTCAACGATGATCGTCCCGGCAGTGAGTGCCGGTTTCATTTCTGTGACCACCGACTCGATCGCGTCGGAATCAGTGAGGCAGATGAAGATCATGGTCGAGGTGGCGGCCAGCTCGGCGAGCGTGCCTGCCTCCGAAGCTCCGCGTGACACCAGGTCATCGACCGGAGTACGGTTACGGTGAGCGATCGTGGTGAGCTTATAGCCCATTTCGACGATATTCTTCGCCATGCCGTGACCCATCAGTCCGACACCTACGAAGCCGACTTTTTCGGATTTTATGGAGTCTGAATTCATATCTGGCATTCCCTTTTCGGTTGAGCGCTGGATCAGTCCAGCGCGAAGTCCTTGTGAAGCGCGAGATCCCCGGAACTGAACCGGTCTCTGGCGAAGTTGCGCTGGTGCCAATAGGGATAGATGAAGGGAATTTCGCTCACGGCATGCAGGCGTTGGCGCTCTTCGTCTGTCAGCTTCAGATCAACGGCAGCAAAATTGTCGCGAAACTGCGCCTCGTTGCGGCCGCCGATCACCAGTGAGCTGATGGCAGGACGCCCAAGCAGCCACGCCAGAGCGACCTGCGCCGCCGAGACGCCACGCTCGCTACCGATCTCTACCAGCACATCGACGATCCGCCAGAGCTTGTCTTCGTCGCGGATCGGCGGCTCGCTCCAGCCGGCGAACTGACGGCTTCCCTCGGGTGCCTTCTGGCCGCGGCGGTGCTTGCCGGAGAGCAGGCCTGCGGCAAGCGGGCTCCAGACGAGCACGCCGAGCCCCTGATCGACGGAAATCGGCAACAGCTCGTACTCGGCTTCGCGGGCCTCGAGCGTGTAATGGATCTGCTGGGTGACGAAGCGCGGCCGGCGGTCCCGGTCGGCGATGGCGAGCGACTTCATCACATGCCAGCCGGAGTAGTTGGAGCAGCCGGTGTAACGGACCTTGCCCTGGGTCACCAGCGTGTCGAGCGCCGCCATCATTTCTTCCAGCGGGGTAGCACCGTCCCACTCGTGCATATAGTAGATGTCGATATAGTCGGTCCGCAGGCGTTTCAGGCTGCGCTCGCATTCGCGGATCAGGTGATGCCGCGAGACGCCCTCGTCGTTCGGGCCGCTGCCGATGCGCATCCGCGCCTTGGTCGAAATCAGAACGTCTTCGCGGCGGCCGGCAAGCACTTCGCCAAGGATCTCTTCCGAGCGTCCCAGCGAGTACATATTCGAGGTGTCAAACAGATTGACGCCATTGTCGATACACAGGTCCACCAGACGCCGGGCCTCCTCGACGCCCTGGTTTCCGACCATCGCAAAGTCCCCCTGACCGCCGAAGGTGAAGGTGCCCATGGTGAGGACTGAAACCTTCAGACCTGAATTGCCGAGATACCTGTATTCCATATTCTTCTCCCTGAAAGTCGATTGCTTTCCCGTCAGCGCGTCAGCGCATCCCGGATATGGCGGATTCCGAGCTTCGGACTTGTAAGCACGGGGCAAGTGATGCCGGCGCCCGACGGGCCCTCGATTGCGCGGGCCATGGAGGCCTGCGCCAGGACGATGACATCGACGTCGGCGGCCAGTTCCGCAATCGCTGCGGCGACGGCCGCGTCATGTCCAGCCACATCCCCGGCCGCAAGCAGGTCGAAGGCACCCTCACAGACCCGACTTACGGTCTCCTGCCCGGTCCGCCCGTTGCGGGCAGATACGGCGTCGATCAGCGCAGTGGTCGGATTCAGAGTGGTAGCCAGGGTCGCCAATACGCCGATCCGCGTTCCCCGCGCCACGGCGTCCTCGGCCACACCCTGGTCGATCCGAAACAACGGTACCGGACAAAACGGTCGCGCCGCCTCGACGGCCGCTCCCAGCGATGAACAGGTGACAACGATTGCATCGGCACCCCCGTCCACAGCTGACCAGACATATCCCACAAGGCGTCGTTTCGTATCGTGAGACAGAACGCCTTCGCGGATCGTGTTCTTCAGAAGGCTTTCGTCGAGAATGTTGAACTGGGTCCAGTCCGGCATCTCGGTCGCCAACAAGGCATCGAGGGTCGCAATGAGCCCGGGTACGGTGTGAATCAAGGCGATGCGGCGCGAGTGTCCTGGCGAGGGCACGTTCATATGTCCTTTTCCTGTGTGCAGAAGGCGGCAAGCCGACCGGCTTTCATTTCAGATCCAATCGGTTTGACGCTCCAAAATGGCAGCGCTGTCATAAGAGCAGATCTGTACATTCACGCAACCGAAAATTTGCGGTTCCAAACGCATGCGCTCGCCAGTACGTCGCAGCGTGCAAGATAAGCTTTTGAACTCATTATAGTTTCATAGTTGCGAAAAAAATTAATTGACAAAAGAAAAAATGACAGCGCTATCATGACAGCGCTGTCACTCATTTGGATCACCCCGATCCGGTGGTCAGGTGAAGGCGATCGCGCGGCCGGTCCGTGACGGTTTTGGCGGCGGCATTCGGCGAACGATGTCGAGTGCAATTTCAGGGAGCAAGGACAAGCATCATGGCCAATAGCGAAGCGGCACAGGCGACGCCGCAAAGAAGTTTCATGTCAAGCATCGCGCAGCTTCACCACGTGCGGGAGGTCAACGTGCTGGTAGCGCTTTTGCTGGTGGGCGCGCTCATCAGCCTCGCCTCGCCGTACTTTCTGACCACCAACAATCTCATGGGCGTCTTCCGCGCCTTCTCGCTCACCGCAATCATGTCAATCGGCATGGTCATGGTGATCATCACCGGCGGTATCGACCTTTCGGTCGGCTCGGCGATGGGGCTGAGCTCTCTGGTCACCGCGCTCGCCTTTGAAGCCGGACTGTCCATGGCCGCCAGCATTTCCGCCGGACTTGGAGTCGGTCTTGTTTTCGGGTTGTCGAACGGTCTCCTGATCACCGCAATCGGCCTGCCGCCATTCATCGCCACACTGGGCACGCTCTCGATCGGACGCGGACTCATGTACATGATCACGCATGGTGTGCCGGTTACGCCCGATACCCCGGAACTCTTCTCGTTTCTTGGCCAGGGCTATATCGGTCCCGTGCCTGTTCCGGTCGTCCTGATGACACTGCTGATGGTCGTCTTCGCGGTGATCATGGGACGAACCCGGTTCGGCCGCCATGTCTATGCAACCGGCGGCAATGAGCAGGCAGCGCGCCTTTCCGGCGTAAAGACCGACCGGGTGAAGCTGTCGGTTTACGTCCTGTCGTCCGTCATCGCTTCCATCGCCGGCATCATCGGCTTCTCACGCTACCTCTCAGCCGAACCCGCTTCGGGTTTTGGATCCGAACTGGACGTGATTGCGGCGGCCGCGATCGGTGGCGCCAGCCTCTCCGGCGGGGCCGGCAGTGTGGCCGGAGCCGTTATCGGAGCAGCGCTCGTGGGCGTCATCGCCAATGGCGTGGTGCTGCTCAACGTCAACACCTACGCGCAGCAGGCCATTACCGGGGGCGTCATTCTGATAGCCGTCAGTATCGACGTGCTGCGCAACAGATACTCGGGAGGAAACGCCTAGCTCACACACGTTCCGGAACAAACGAATACCTGAATTTCGACAATGAGTTAACACTCAAGTCGAGCGCAATACGGAGGAGTATCTCATGCGCAATCTAGTGAAATTCGCCCATGCCACGGCGTTTACCGTCGCAATGCTCTGGGCCGGCGCCGCTTCGGCCGCAGACAATAGCAACCTTACTGTTGCAGTGGTTCCGAAAGTCGCCGTGCCGTTCTTTGACGACTGCAATGCCGGCGCCCAGGGGGCTGCTGAGGCGCTTGGCGTGAACTACCAGTGGGTGGTGCCTCAGAACACCCAGGGTGCGACCCAGGTGAAGATCATCGAGGACCTGATCGCCCGTCATGTTGACGGCATCGCGATCTCGGTGAACGAGCCGAAGTCCGTGGAAGGTGTCATCAAGCAGGCAGTGGATGCCGGCATCGCCGTGCTGACCTTCGACAGCGACAGCGCCAACTCGGCGCGCAGCATGTACATCGGCACGATCAACGAACAGGCGGGCGTGACGATGGGCAACTCGATGGCCGAGGCGATCGGCGGGTCGGGCAAGGTGGCAATCGTCACCGGTCAGCTCGGTGCCTCGAACCTGAATGAACGCATCACCGGCGTAAAGAAAGCGCTCGAGGCCTATCCGGACATCGAGATCGTCGCCATGGAAGGGACTGAGGACGACCTCGCTCGCGCGGTGTCGGTCACTGAAGCCCTGCTGCGCGCCAACCCGGATCTCGCTGGCATTTTCGGCATCAGCCAGGTCGGTGGCCCGGCTGTGGCAAAGGTGCTCGAGCAGCGCGAGTTCAACGAAATGGCCGGAAAGCTGAAGGTGTTTGCCTTTGACGATCTGCCCGACACCATCCGTGGCGTCCAGGCAGGCTACATCACCGGCATCATGGTTCAGCGTCCGGTGACCATGGGCCGACTGTCGGTGGAGCACCTCGTTGCCCAGATCAACGGCGAGGAGCCGAACCCGCAGAACGTCGACACCGGCGTAACCGTGGTGAACGCTGACAATCTCGACAGCTACACGAAGTAAGCGACTGAAGCGAAGGCGGTAACCTGCGGGATACTGCCTTCGTTGCCCTGCGGTTCAAAAAGCGAAAAGTTGTCATGCCCCTGTTTCTTGAAATGGACGCCATCTCCAAGACGTTTCCCGGCGTGAAAGCCCTTGACCGGGTGGATCTTGCACTGCGCCTCGGCGAGGTGCACGTGCTTGCCGGCGAAAACGGTGCCGGCAAGAGCACACTGATGAAGATCATGACCGGCGTCCTGCGCGCGGACCCTGGCGGCAGTATCCGCATCGACGGCAACGAAGTGGTCATTCGCGATCCGGTCCACGCGCGTGCGCTCGGCATCAGCATCATCTATCAGGAGCTCGCGGTGGTCGACAATCTGACCGTTGCCGAGAACATCTTCCTGGCACGCGAGCCCAAGAACCGCATGGGCATGATCGATCGGCGCAAGATGAACGCCGATGCGCGCAAAGTGCTGGATGAGCTCGAAATGGATATCAGTCCTACGACGCGGGTGGGACGGCTCAGCATCGGCCAGAAGCAGATGGTCGAGATCGCCCGCGCGATTTCCTATGACTGCCGCCTGATCATCATGGACGAACCCACCGCGTCGCTCAGCCACCACGAAGCGGCGACCCTGGCGCGGATCGTAAAGAACCTGGTGGCTCAAAATATCGGCATTGTCTACATCTCGCATCGTCTTGACGAAATCTTCGAGATCGGCGACCGCGTCACGGTCCTTCGCGATGGCGTCACGGTCGACAGCGCCCCGATCGGCGAGATGAACCGCGAGCGGCTGGTTCGCAAGATGGTCGACCGCGACCTCGAACAGTTGTTCGGCCACCATCTCAGCCACGCAAGCGACGAGGTGCTGCTTTCGGCCCGCGGCCTCACCTTGAAAAAACATCGGAGCCAGGGGGCCCCGGTCCGTGACGTGAGCTTCGACCTGCACCAGGGCGAGGTACTGGGCTTCTTCGGCCTCGTCGGCTCCGGCCGTACCGAGGTGATGGAAATGATCTTCGGAAGCCGAGAGTACGAAGGTTCGATATCCATCGATGGTCGCCCGGTAAACATTCACGCTCCCTCCGCAGCGATTGAGCAGGGGATCGGCTTCGTCACCGAAGACCGCCAGGGCCAGGGACTGGTACTCGGCATGTCGGTGCGGGAAAATTTCAGTCTCACCCACCTCGCTGAATACTGTCGGTTCGACTTCGTCAACCGTTCCAGGGAAAGCGCGCGCTGCAGGGAATTCATCCGCGCGCTCGGCATCAAGACCCCAAGCCCGGAACAGAAGATCCAAAACCTGTCCGGCGGCAACCAGCAGAAAGTTGTCATCGCGAAATGGGTCGCGCGAAAGCCACGCATCCTGATCGTGGACGAGCCGACACGCGGCATCGACATCGGTGCGAAGGCCGAGGTGCATGCTCTGCTCAACAGACTGGCATCGGAGGGGATGTCGATCATCATCGTCTCGTCCGATCTGCCGGAGATCCTCGCGATCAGCGACCGGATCATCGTGCTCAAGGATGGCTGCGTGAATGGCGAGCTCAGTCGCGACCAGGCAAACGAACAAACGGTGATGCTGGCGGCGACGGCCTGACCCCTTCTTCACAGAAAACCGAACACATTGACCGAAAAACGGAGAAATGAATGACCAAACGGATCATGTTCACAGGCGGCAGCGGCAAGGCCGGCAAGCATGTGGTGCAATACCTTCTGGATAACGGCTATCAGGTCCTGAACCTCGACACCAAGCCACTCGACAACCCGAAGGTTCGCACGCTGATCACCGACATCACGGACTCGGGCCAGGTCTTCAACGCATTGTCGAGCTATATGGGTCTGCACGAGTTCGATCCGTCGCTGCGGCCGCAGCCGGTCGACGCGGTGGTCCACTTCGCGGCTGTGCCGCGGATCCTGATCACACCCGACAACGAAGTGTACCGGATCAATACGATGGGTACCTACAACGTGATCGAGGCCGCCGCGAAGCTCGGCATCAAAAAGGTGATCATCGCCTCGAGCGAGACAACCTATGGCCTCGTCTTCGCCAACGAACCGCGGGCACCGGTGCACTTTCCTCTGGAAGAGGATTATCCGGTGGATCCGATGGACAGTTATGCGCTCTCGAAGATCTGCAACGAGGCCACCGCAAAGGCCTTCGCGCTGCGCTTCGGCATCGACGTCTATGCGCTGCGTATCGGCAACGTCATCGAGCCGCATGAATACGATCTGTTCCCCGGCTGGTTCGCAGACCCCGGTTTCCGCAAGCGGATTACCTGGAGTTACATCGACGCGCGGGACCTCGGCCAGATCACCAGGCTCGCGGTGGAGAAGGACGGCCTCGGATTCCAGATCTTCAACGCCGCCAACGACCACACGTCTTCGGACTTGCCCACGCGCGACTTGATAGACCGCTTCTACCCGCAAACGCCGGTGACGCGAGAGCTCGGCGAATTCGAAACTCTGCTGTCAAACCGCAAGGCTAAAGAAGTCCTCGGATTCAAAGAGGAACACAACTGGCGGCAATACGTGCAAACCAGCTGACAGCGCCCCTCGACCACATGAACAGTCTCCCGGCCGCAGGATGGTCGGGAGGCACTCCCAAGACGCTGACGAAGTCATCTTACACAGTGAAAACATATGTGCGAAAAGACAGATATGGCGCCGTCTGCAGCAGCTGGCGGAAAAACATAGTGGAAGAGCGGGGAGTGATGACAGCGAAACAACGTCTGCCCGACCGGAAGAGTAAGGTCACGGTGAGAGAGGTGGCACTGCGCGCCAATGTGAGCGAATCCACCGTCTCGAGGATCCTGCGCAACAAGGGACCGATCGCGGACGACACTCGTGAGAAGGTCATGGAGGTCGTGCGGGCGATGGGATACGTGCCAAACCGCATCGCAGGATCGCTCGCCTCGTTGAACAGCAATCTCGTCGGGGTCATCATACCGTCGCTGTCCAACATCGTATTTCCCGAGGTCCTGCAAGGCATCCACGCGGGGCTCGAAGCCACCGACAACATGCAGGCGGTCATATCCATCAGCAACTACGACGTTGAGCTGGAGGAAAACGTAATCCGCGGTCTCCTGGCCTGGAAACCCGCAGCGGTGCTGACCACCGGTTTCGAACATTCGGATGCCACCCGGCGCATGCTTGAGCTCAGCGACGTGCGGGTTGTCGAAATGATGGACATCGATTCCGATCCGATCGACATCGCGGTGGGCATGTCGCATCGAAGTGCCGGATACGCAACAGGGCGCCACTTGGTTGAAAAGGGCTGGCGGCGGTTCGGCTACGTCGGCCACAACCTGGACAACGACCGGCGGGCCCGGTTGCGCTTCGAGGGGCTTCGTTCCGCACTTTTTGAAGCGGGTCTCGACATCGCAGCCAGAGCCGTTGCCGGAAGCGCAAGTTCAGTCGGCGCAGGCAAACAGATGACCGCTCAGCTCCTGGACGGCGACACTCCGGTCGACGTGATCGTCTATTCCAACGACGACATGGCGGTGGGCGGCGTGTTTCATTGCCAATCCGCGGGGATTTCGATCCCCGGAGACGTCGCGGTGTTCGGGTTCAACGGTCTCGACATCGGTTTCCAAATGCCGCAACCGCTTTCGACCATTCGCTCAAACCGCTTCCTGATTGGAAAAACCGCGATCGAGGCAATGCTGACAGAACCGGCGGGAACGAAAATCGATACCGGCTTCGAAATTTTCGAAGGTGGGACGGCGTAACAAACGTGCAGAAACAGTAAAGGACACATTCGACATGACGCATCCGGCAATCCAGAGCGGCAACGTGGCAGTGGTCACCGGCGGCGCCTCGGGCATCGGGCTGGCGATTTCGCGCAGGCTCGGGCGCGAAGGCCTCAAGGTCTGCATCGCCGACCTGCCCGGGCAGGACCTCGATGCGGCTGTCGAAGCTGTTCGCGCGGCCGGGGCGCCGGAGGCGCTCGCCATGCCGACCGATGTGGCGGACCCGGAGGCGCTGAAAGCGCTGGAACGGCGGGTGACAAGCGAAGTCGGTCCCGTCAGTGTGCTCGTCAACAATGCCGGCATCCAGCCCGGCAGCTCGATCTTCGATGCCGAGAACAACTGGCAACGCATTATCAGCGTGAACATGTGGGGGATCATCCGCGGGTCGCAAATCTTCGCGCCCGGCATGATCGCCACAGGCAGGCCCGGCTTGATCATCAACACCGGTTCAAAGCAGGGGATCACGACACCTCCCGGCGACCCGGCCTACAATGTGTCCAAATCCGCCGTGAAGACTTTCACGGAAGCGCTGCAACACGAATTGCGCAACACCGAGGGCTGCATGACCGAAGCGCGGTTGCTGATCCCCGGCTTCGTCTTCACGCCGCTGACCGCGAACGGACGTACCGAGAAACCCGCAGGCGCCTGGACGCCGGACCAGACTGCCGACTTCCTCTTTGACGCACTCGGCCGGGACGATTTCTACATTCTTTGTCCCGACAACGAGGTCGACCGGGCAACCGATGAAAAGCGGATTGCCTGGGCGGCCGGCGACATAACACAGAACCGCCCACCCTTGTCACGCTGGCATCCCGATTACGGTGCCGCCTTCAAGGCTTTCCTCGAACAGGAAGCGGATTGATCGCACGCCGGGCACGGTATCGACACACCCGGATGCAGCAGGGGTGCCGCTGGTTGGGGAACCAGCGTCGCGCCGGACGCGCCTCTTACAGGAACCGTGCGTTTCCATGACGCGATCCCCATCGGAGCATTCGGAAAGCGCCAACATTTGCCTCGCGCGAATACTCCATGGGGTGGCAGGCCCGTTAGCAGGCGTGGACAAAAGCCATTGAGCCTTTTTACGGACGACTAGAGGTCAAGAGAGATGAACAACGAAACAATAACGGTCGTCGGCCTCGGATCGATGGGCTTCGGCATGGCGCAGTCGCTCCTGCGGGCCGGATACACAGTGCATTGTGTCGACATCGATCCCGCCAGGGCCGAGGCTCTCACCCGCGATGGCGGTCTGGCCACGCCGCTCGGCGATGCGGTGGCCGATAGCGATATCGTGGTACTGGTTGTGCTGAATGCGAAGCAGATCGAAACGGTGCTGTTCGGCCCGCAGGGTTGTGCCGACGCCATGCGCCGCGGCTCGGTGATCGTCGCTTGTGCCACCGTCCCACCCGCGTTTGCACGTGAAATGGAAGAACGTGTCAATTCGCTTGGCCTTCTGTATCTCGACGCGCCAATCTCGGGAGGTGCCGTGCGCGCCGCCCGCGGAGAACTCTCGATCATGGCTTCCGGTGCGCAGGATGCGTTCGACCGCGCGGCCCCGGCCCTCGATGCGATGGCCGCCAACCTGTTCGACCTCGGACGTGAGGCAGGCATGGGCAGCGCAATGAAGGCCGTGAACCAGTTGCTCGCAGGCATCCACATTGCGGCGACCGGCGAGGCCCTGGCCTTCGCCGCGAGCCAGAAGCTCCCCCTGTCCCGGGTGGTCGAGGTGATATCGCAATCCGCCGGCACGAGCTGGATGTTCGAGAACCGTGCGCCGCATGTCGTCGAGGCGGATTACAAGCCGCGCTCGGCGGTCAATATCTGGCTCAAGGATCTTGGTATCGTCACCGGGATCGCCGAGACGGCCGGGTTGCCATTGCCGGTGACCGAGAGCGCGCTTGCCCAGTTCAGCGCCGCTGTGGAAGCCGGTGACGGACAGGCGGACGATGCGGCGGTGGTCAAGGTCTACGCCCGCGCTGCCGGGCTCAAGCTCCCCGGAGAAGCATGATGCTGCTGGGATGTATCGGTGACGATTTCACCGGGTCGAGCGACCTGGCCAACACGTTGGCAAAAGCCAACATGAGCACGGTGCAATATGTGGGCGTGCCGAACCGGTCTGCCGCACCTCACGTCGAGGCCGGCGTGGTGGCATTGAAATCGCGCTCCATCCCGCCGGCCGAGGCCGTGGCTCAGTCGCTCGCCGCGCTCGACTGGCTGCGGGCGCAAGGGTGCCGTCAATTCCTGTTCAAGTATTGCTCGACATTCGATTCAACGCCTGAAGGCAATATCGGGCCGGTGGCGGAGGCGCTGGCCGAGGCCCTCGGCGCACGTGAGGTCCTCGTCTGCCCTGCATTTCCCACGGCCGGGCGGACGATTTACCAGGGGCACCTCTTCGTCCATGACAAGCTGCTCAACGAAAGCGGCATGGAACACCACCCGCTCACCCCGATGACCGATCCCGATCTTCGCCGTTGGCTGGGGCTGCAGACGACGGGTCCCGTGGGGCACGTGCCGGCGCGAGTCGTCCGTGCAGGGCCCGATGCGATCCGGGCGCGGATGCGGAGCGAAGACGCGGCAGGCCGGCGGCTTCTTGTGGCCGATGCGGTCGACGACGCTGACCTGGTTGCACTCGGCCGGGCCGCCGACGGACTCGCGCTCGTCACCGGCGGTTCCGGTATCGCGATGGGCCTGCCCGAGAACTTCCGTCTGCAAGGCCTGCTATCGGCCGCCAGCCGCGACTGGGCAGGGCAGGGGGAGCCGCTGCGGCCCTTTCAGGCTCCTGCTCAACGCCCACACGCGGGCAAGTGAACCGTCATCGCCAGAGCAACCCGGCATTCGAAGTGACCGCCGAGGCGCTGATGTCCGGCGAGACCTCGCCTGAGCAAGCGGCCGGCTGGGCGCTCTCCCAGGCTGGCCTGCCCCTCATCTATTCCTCGGCAGAACCGGAAGTCGTGCAATTGGCGCAGGAGCGCTACGGAAAGGATGAGATTGCTGCCGCCTTCGAGAATTTCTTTGCCGAGACCGCGCGTCTGCTGGTGGCAGGCGGCGTGACGCGGCTGATCGCGGCAGGCGGCGAGACCTCCGGCGCGGTTGTCGAGGCACTGGCCCCGCACGAACTGGCAATTGGCCCGGAAATCGACCCGGGCGTGCCCGTCCTGCGCGCCGCGCCCGACCTGGTGCTGGCTCTCAAATCCGGCAATTTCGGCGCGGAGGACTTCTTTTCCAAGGCGGCCAGACTCATGGAGCATGGTGCGTGACTAGCGAAACGAGGCTGCGCGAGGAAATTTGCTCATGGGCCGCTTCGATGTTCGAGCGTGGCCTCACCGGCGGAGCGTCCGGAAACATTTCGGTGCGCACTGAAGACGGCGGATTGCTTGTCACTCCCACGGGCTCGAGCTTCGGCCGGCTCGACCCGGCGCGGCTCTCGAGATTCGATACGGACGGCCGCCTCGTGAGCGGCGACAAACCGACTAAGGAAATGCCGTTGCACTCGGCCTTCTACGAAACGCGCAGGAGTGCGGGCGCGGTGGTGCACCTGCACTCCACCCATGCCGTCGCGCTGTCGATGTTGCCTGAAACCGATCCCGACAACATGCTGCCGCCCCTCACAGCCTATTCGATCATGCGCCTCGGCAAGGTGAAGCTCCTGCCGTTCTTCGTACCGGGTGACCCCGGGATGGGCGAGGCAGTGCGCGGGCTCGGCGGGCGACGTTCTGCAGTCGTACTCGCCAATCACGGCCCGGTGGTGGCCGCGAAAGATCTTGAGGCCGCCGTCTATGCGATGGAAGAACTGGAAGAAACCGCGAAGCTGGCACTTATCCTGCGTGGTGCAGGGGCAATCGGGCTGACGCCGCAACAGATTTCTGCTGTGGTCACCAAATTCGAAGTGGACTGGGAATGAACTTTTCGGCCAATCTTGGTTTTCTGTTCACCGAACTCGCCCTGCCGGACCGGATCCGCGCTGCAAAAGCTGCGGGTTTTTCCGCCGTGGAATGTCATTTTCCGTACAGCACGCCTCCCGCGGAGATTTCGGCAGCACTTCGGGAGACCGAGCTGTCGATGCTGGGGCTCAACACCGTGCCAGGTGACGTTCTCGCCGGCGACTTCGGACTCGCCGCCGTCCCGGGGCGCGAGCAGGACGCGCGCGATGCGATCGATATGGCGGTGAGGTACGGCGCGGCAATTGGCGCCGGCAACGTGCATGTGATGGCCGGCAAGACCGACGCAGGTGCGCAGGCGGACACGACCTACCGAGCCAACCTGAAATATGCCTGCGATGTTGCTGCGACCGCCGGGCTCAACATACTGATAGAGCCTATAAATCATCGCGACGTGCCCGGTTACCACATTTCGCGCGTCGAGCAGGCGGCGGACCTGATCGGCGCCCTCGCCCTGCCCAATCTTCGCCTGATGTTCGACTGCTACCACACCCAGATCATGCAAGGTGACCTTACCGAGAGGCTGCGTCGGCATATGGATGTGATCGGGCACATTCAGATCGCGGCCGTCCCCGACCGGGGAGAACCGGATGATGGCGAGGTTCATTACCCCAACCTCATCGCGGCAATCCGCGAAATGGGCTTCACTGGTCCCATCGGCGCCGAATACAAACCCCGCGGAAGAACCACCGAAGAAGGGTTGGGCTGGCTCTCAGCATACGATGAGGTGAACGCTCAATCGCCATCGACTGCCGCAGCCTGAAAGCTGCGGGTTATGCCCCGGTCGCCGACCGGTCTTTCAGGTCGGTTGCTCGTCCGTCGTGGCCCGATTGCCAGCGGGGATGTCCACGACCGAGGTGTCGATGTCCATCATCAAGCCATCTGGATATTGTCCATGACGGGATTTGACATCACCAGCAACCGATTGTCTTTTTGACGCCGAAGACATCCCTGGTTGATGTAACATGGCATCCGTAAGAGCAGGCATAACGGGCATTCGCGGCGGCGTCGGGCCGATGTCGGTTGTCCGGACATTGCAGATGCCTGTTCACGGATGCCGCGCATAAGAGATTGGAACCAAAAGCAAAAGCCCACAAGGCTGCGACCCTCCTCTCCGCCATCGGCTGAACGTGCTTGCGGTCTCCCGGACCGATCAAGCCTTCGCTAGCTCAGGGGCGAAAAGGCAGCGGGAAGCAGGAAGCGGCTTTCCTGGTGTACGAGGAAAGGCAGGATCTTCGGCACGAAGGCCTGCCACTCCGGATCGGCGCCGAGCTTTGCCCGCTGCGCGGTGCGGTGGCCGAAATCCTCGTACGCCCAGATGAACACGACCGAATTCAAGACGCCGCTCTCCGTCGTCCAGCAGCCGACAAGCTTCGCGTATCTGGTGATTATGGCGAGCCCTTCGGCCTCGTAGATTTTCAGGAACTCTCCGGCGCGGCCCGCCGTGACCTGGTATACGCGATGCTCGTAGATCATGTTGCACTCTTTCGTCTGGATGTGTCTGCCGTCAGGGACCTTGCCCCGGCTCCGACAATGCCTCGAGAAAATTAATTCGTCAATTGACGACAAAAATCGACCCGGTTTATCACTTGCGGGCAATTCGTGGTATCAAACCTTGGTGAATCGGAACGTCAGGAAATCGGGGAGAGGTCATCTTGAAGGCTAAATCTACCAGCTTGCGGGGAAGCCCGCCTCAGGAGCAGAAGGCGCGCCAGTCCAAGGCAAAGGTCAAGCGCATGCCCTACGCCGAGCGGCGCGCCCAGATCCTGGAAAAGGCGACCGAGCTTTTTGCAGAGTACGGCCTGACGGCGCAGACCCGTGCGCTGGCGGCCGAGTGCGGGATCTCGCAACGCCTTCTGTACAGGTTCTTCCCCACCAAGGAGGATCTCCTTCAGGAAGTCTACGATACGGCGATCGTGGGCCCCTTCCAGGCAAGATGGTTTGCTGATCTGAGCGACCGCAACCGCCCGATGCATGACCGGCTCAACAAGTTCTACAACGATTATCTTGATGACGTCCTGGACCGGCGCTGGCTGCGGCTGTTCCTGTATTCCTCCCTCGCCGAAGCCGGCATGGCACCCGATTACATCTCCTCGATCATCACCAAACTCACGGAAACGATCGTCGCGGAGACCGCCCGCGAGCGCGGCAAGAGGCTGGATATCGATCCCGAGGCCGTGCACGAAATTGGCTGGACCATTCACGGCGCCGTCTCCCACTATGCGATCCGCCGGCACATCTATGACGCAAGCCAGGTCATCCCCCAGGACATGGTTGTGGCCATGCATGTCAGCGTCTTCCTGAATGGTTTCGACGCGATCGTCTCCCAGTTCGAGCAATCCTGAAACCCGTTCAGTGCACAACTTTCTGGGGAGACGATCGGCCGTGCAGACATGACCACGGGCCGGTTCCCCGATGACAGGATCGCTCTGATCAACCCACATCGCCGCGCGAGGTTGCCTGCCGCACTGGCAAACGGTCGGGCGTCCTGAGCCTGGCCCGTCCCCAGTCTCCGGCACCGCGCGGAGGGCCCGGCTCACCGGGCCGAAAGTCCGTTTGACCATAATAAAACGGCCCCCGCGACGCGATTACACTCCATCGAAAAATCCCCAAGGACGGAATCCTGAGCAATGAGAACCATTTATTCAAATATTCGAATGCGACAAAGTCGTCAGTTGACGACAAACGAAACCGCTGCTACGTATTTGTTGCCCGGAGAGGGGAAGATCCCCGCAAGTCCGCGGCGATCATGCGCCGGGAGGGTGCGTGCAAGGGAGAAGGCAAATGAAGTACGGTTTAGGTCGCAGCCTCGGCAGGCGCGAATTTCTGAAGACCACGGCAATGGCGGGTGCGGCGGCAATGGCAATGCCGGGCATGAGAGCGCTGGCCGCTGGTGACACCATCAACCTGCAGACGTGGTCGGCTGCCGTCGACCTGGTCAAGAGCCACCTGGCCGCTTTCGAGCAGTCGACCGGCATGACCGTCGAATACGCGAACTCGCCCTGGGCGCAGTATCGTGACGCCATGGTCACCAAATTCGTCGGCGCCGCGCCGATGGACGTCATGTGGGTTTCCGATGCCTGGTTGCCCGAATGGGCCGAGGCAGGCTGGATTTCTCCGGTCGATGAATTCGACGCCCTGATGAAATACAACAGCGACGCAGAACAATTCTGCACGGACTCCATGACCTATGACGGCCGGCAGTACGGCCTGACCTACTACACGGATTTCATGGGGTTCCTCTACGATGCCGACAAGCTGGCGGAAGCCGGTTTTTCCGCACCGCCGTCCAGTTGGGACGAGGTCGTGGAACAGTCGCTCGTCATGAAGGAAAAAGGCATCTCCGACTTTCCGGTGATGCTGGCGATGGCCAAGGAGAGCTGGCTGATCGAATTCATGTCGGCGATGGTGTTCTCGCAGGGCGGGCGCTTCACCGACGACCAGGGCAACGCGGTCATGCAGGACGAGAAGCACGGTGCGGTCAAGGCGCTGCAATGGGTCGTCGATGCGGTCCACAAGCACAAGATCGTCTCCGGCGGCTGCCTGGAAACCGGTGAGCTTTCGGGCCTCAAGGCGTTCGCATCCGGCAACCACGCCTTTGCGCTGCTGCCGAAATACCGGCTGGCCATGCTCAACGACCCGGAGCAGTCGCAGATCGCAGGGCGCGTCAAGCAGGCGCTGATGCCCATGGGCACCGACGGCTCCCATGCCACCGTGGGCTGGATGCGTTTCCACGGCATGTCGTCACAGGCCGCTGCCGACAAGTCCCGCGCCGAGAATGCCGCGAAACTGATCGAGTGGTTCGGCGGAAAGGCGGACGGCGAGTACACATTCCAGAAGTACCTGTTCCTCGATCTCGGATCGGGATTCGGCGTCAAGTCGCTCTTCCAGGATCCCGAGATCCAGGCGGCCTACAACAGATACGCCGACGTGGAGATCATCCAGCAGCAACAGGCACTCGCGCAGAAGAAAGACGTGATCACGCCCTGGTTCGGCGACTGGAACGAAACCAACGGATCAGCCTGGCAGTCGGCGATCCTTGGCAATGCGTCGACTGTGGACGCATTAAAGATGGCCGGCGAAGAATGGGATGATCTGAAGTCGCAGGCCTGAATACCCATCAGGTGCCCGGGCCTCCCATTCTGTTTGGGCACCATTAACTCGAAGTGAAGCGCGGCTTTAATCCGCATCCCGGATTTGTTCCCCGGGCTGCGCTTCCATTTTTCACGAAATCCGGGCATCCGATTCTACGTCGGTACAGTCGTGGCCCGTGAGCTGATCTCCAATGGCGGGGCATCGGAGTGAGGGAAGGTCCGGCAGGATGACAACCAACAGTGCTGATACGATCGCGATGGGCCTGCGGCGCCATTTCAACTATGAAGAACGCGTCGCCTTGCTGTTCATCGCCCCGGTCATGGCGGTGCTCGGCCTTGTCGCCGTCTTCCCGATCGTCAATTCCTTTTATCTCAGCTTCTTCCGGATCAAACTGACCCGGCCGAACCGCACGCCCTTCGTCTGGTTCGACAACTATATCGAGCTGTTCAGCGACCAGCTGTTCTGGACCGCTGTCCTGCGCACGGTAAGCTTCACCTTGATGTCGGTTACCGCCATCACGGTGGTTGCGCTTCTGGTTGCACTGCTGCTGAACCAGGATTTCCGCGGTCGGCGGATCGTCAGCACGGTTCTGCTGATCCCGTGGGCGATCCCCTATGTTGCCGATGCCTTGATGTGGAAATGGATCTACGATTCCGGCTATGGCGCGCTGAACGGCCTGCTTTATCAGCTCGATTTCATCGACAAATACATGATCTGGCTCGGCGACCAGGACAAAACCCTGCCGCTGATCGCCAATGCGTTCGTCTGGAAAGAGATCCCGCTCGCCACGATCCTGCTGCTGGTGTCGCTGAAGTCGATCCCGCAGGATCTCTATCAGGCGGCCCGGGTCGACGGCGCCCCGCTGATGCAGCGCTTTTTCCACGTGACGTTGCCGTCCATGCGCGGCGGGTTCATGCTCGTCATCATCTACGAGACGATGATCGCCATCCGCCATTTCGACCTGTTCTTCATCCTTACGGAAGGCGGACCGGGAACCGCGTCGCACGTCCTGTCATGGGAAATCTACGTCGAAACGTTCCGCAACCTGTCCTTCGGTTCGGGCGCGGCGATGTCCTACCTGCTGGCGCTGGTCACGTTCGCGCTTGCCTTCTTCATCATCCGCACCCTGGGCAGGAGACTCTGATATGGAAACGGCTCAACAGATCTCTTCCTACAAGCCTGCCTCCGGCACGATCAACTACAAGCGGCGGTCGATGATGTTCCGCTGGATCCAACGGGGTGTGATCCTGCTCGGGTCCCTTGCCGTGCTGCTGGTGGTCCTCATGCCCGTCGCCTGGCTCGTTTCTTCCTCGCTCCAGACGGAGGCCGAGATCGTATCCGTGCCGCCGCACTGGATTCCCGAAGAACCGACGCTGCGAAACTTCAAGGCGATCTTCAGCGCCGGCAGCGAGGAACCGATCACCTATGAGACCCGCAGCACGCAGGACACCTCCTCCGGCAACTACATTCCCTCCACGGCGCGCAATCTCCTGCCGGCAATGTGGAACAGCTTTGTCGTCGCGGTTCTCGTGGTGATCCTCAATCTCATCGTCGGAATTCCGGCGGCCTACGCAATGGCGAAGATCCGGTTCCGGGGGCGCAACGGCTCGGTCTATTTCATCCTGACGACCCGTGTCATTCCCGACATCGCGCTGGTCGTGCCGTTCTTCCTCGTGATCAAGAATCTCGGACTGCTCGACAACATCGCCTCGTTGGTCATCACCTATCTGGCGATCACGGTTCCCTTCACGGTGTTCATACTGATCCAGTATTTCGAAGGGCTTCCGGACGAACTGGACAAGGCGGCACGGGTCGACGGTTGCTCGCGTTTCCAGACGCTGACGAAGGTGTTCGTTCCGCTTTCGCTTCCGTCGCTGGTGGCGGTGATCCTGTTCGCCTTCCTGACGAGCTGGAACGAGTTTCTGCTGGCGCTGATGTTCACCCAGACCGCCCAGTCGCAGACGCTGCCGATCGTCCTGGCGTCCTTCACGTCGGACTTCACGATCAGCTTCTCGTTCATCAACGCAGCCGGCCTGCTGGCAATCGTACCGCCGGTCATCGTCGCCATCATTTTCGAACGCTACATCGTCTCCGGCCTGACGGCCGGTGCGGTCAAAGGCTAACAGGGAGTTCCGGGCGTGGCACGCATCCTCTTCAAGAACGTATCGAAGCGCTACCCGAACGGTTTCGTCGCGCTCGAGAATCTCAACCTTGAGATCAAGGACAAGGAGTTCGTGGTTCTGCTCGGCCCTTCGGGCTGCGGCAAGTCGACGACGCTCAACATGATTGCCGGCCTGGAGGAGATTACGGACGGCGATCTCTATTTCGACGCCGACAACGTCAACTTCACGCCGCCGCATCATCGTGACGTGGCGATGGTGTTCCAGAGCTATGCACTCTACCCGCACAAGACCGTTTACGAGAACATCGCCTTCGGGCTCATGATGCGCAAGCACCCGAAGCACGACATCGACCGCAGGGTGCGCGATGCCGCACAGCGGCTGGAGATCACGCATCTGCTGGAGCGCCGGCCAAGCCAGCTTTCCGGTGGCCAGCGCCAGCGCGTTGCACTGGGCCGCGCCATGGTCCGTCAGCCAGCGGTCTTCCTCATGGACGAGCCGCTTTCGAACCTCGACGCCGCTCTGCGTATCTCGATGCGTGCCGAGATCAAGGAACTGCATCGCGCGATGCAGACCACCTTCGTCTACGTGACGCACGATCAGGCGGAAGCGCTGACACTTGCCGACAGGATCGTGGTGATGCGCGACGGCGTCGTGCAGCAGATCGGCACACCGGACGAGATCTACGAGCATCCGGCCAACATGTTCGTCGCCTCCTTCCTCGGAAATCCGCCGATCAACTATCTCACCGGCGCGCTTGAATCCGAGGGCGACAAAATTTTCTTCCGCCGCGGCGAAACGCGACTGGAATTCGCGACGGAACGTGCCCGGGCGCTGAGAGACTTCAACGGACGCGAGGTGAGACTGGGTATCCGCGCTGAAGACGTCGATGAGCGTGCCGAAGCCACGCCCGGCGAAGTGATTGCCGGCACCGTGACCTCGGTGCTGCCGGTCGGGTCCGACCAGTTCCTCGGCATGGAAGTCGAAGGCGAGGAACTGTTCTTCCGCGTCAACAAGGACCTGCGCCACAATTACGGAGACCAGATCAAGCTGTCGGCCAACACCGCGCGGCTGCACGTCTTCGACACCAGCACCGAGACGAGCCTGTTCGGGTAACATCATGAAGCCAGCTTCGTTCGACTATCATCGGCCCCAAACGGTAGAGGACGCGCTCGGTCTCCTTGCGCGTTTCGGCGAGACGGCCAAACCGATCGCCGGAGGGCAGAGCCTCGGGCCGATGCTGAACATGCGGCTGGCGCGGCCCCGGCACCTGGTCGATCTCAACGATCTGGTCGAACTCGATTTCGTCCGCGTCGTGGACGGGGTCCTGGAACTTGGCGCCATGACGCGGCACCAACGCGTGGCGACATCGGCGGAGGTGCGGCGCGCCCATCCGCTGCTCGCGGCCGCGGCGGCAACAATCGGCCATTATCCGATCCGTCAGCGCGGCACGCTCGGCGGAAGCCTGGTACATGCCGACCCGGCTGCCCAGATGCCACTCATCGCGGTGCTCGCCAATGCCCGGATCGTGATCGGAGGGGTTGGCGGAATGCGCGAGATCGCAGCGTGCGACTTCTTTCAATCGGTGATGACCGTCGACCTGCGGGCCGGCGAAATCGTCACCTCCGTCAGGTTTCCGGTGTTGGCGCCGAATGCGGGTTGGGGATTCCGGCTCTTCAGCCGCAGGCACGGCGACTTCGCCATGGTCGCGGTCGCCGCAACGCTCGCCCTCGCCGACGACGGCAGGGTTGCGGATCTCAAGGTTGCAGTCGGCGGCGTCGCATCCGTTCCCTTCCGGATCGACCTCGACGCGTCCGTCTTTGCGGGCGCGACGCCGACTGCATCCTGGATCGAGGAGATTTCGGCTCACGTCGCTGAAAGGATCGCGCCGGAGGACAACGCGCTTGTTCCGGCCGAGTACCGGCGGGAACTGACCGAAGCGCTGGTGCGGGACGGGATCAAGGACGCTCTCAGGAATACACAGGTGGAAGCCGCATGAGCGACAAGCGCACCATTACACTGACGGTCAATGGCACGACGCGGGAGGCGGATGTCGAGCCGCGCCGTTTGCTGTCCGACGTCCTGCGCGAGGATCTGGGTCTGACGGGCACGCATGTCGGCTGCGAACACGGCGTTTGCGGCGCCTGCACGGTGCTGATCGACGACAAGCCGGCACGTGCCTGCCTGACTTATGCCGTGCAGATGGAAGGCCACGAAATCACGACCATCGAGGCGGTCGGCGAGGAGACGCTGAGCCCCCTGCAGCAGGCGCTGCACGAGGAGCATGGCTTGCAGTGCGGCTTCTGCACCCCCGGGATCGTGATGACGTTCGAAGCCTTTCTGCGCGAGATGCCGGACCCGAGCGAGGCGCAGGTGCGCGACGTTCTTTCGGGCAACCTTTGCCGCTGTACGGGCTACCAGAACATCGTTGTCGCCGTGCTGAAGGCTGCCGCGGTAATGCGGGAGAAGCGGCCATGACAGCCCGCTCCCAGTTCAACTATATCGGCAAGCCGCTTGCGCGGAAGGAAGACCGGCGGCTGGTTACCGGCCATGGCCGTTATCTCGACGACATCGTCGTGCCGGGCGCCTTGCACGCCTGCTTCGTGCGCTCGCCCCACGCTCATGCGAAGATCCTCGGGATTTCCGTGGAGGCGGCGCACGAAGTGCCAGGTGTGGTCGGTGTTTTCACAGGCAAGGACCTGGCCCAATGGACGAACAGACTGCGCCAGGCGCCGCGGATCGAGGGGCTTCAGCCGACGGAAATCGAGACCTTGCCGACCGACAAGGTCCGTTTCCACGGCGACCCGGTCGCGGTTGTCGTCGCCAGTGACCGCTATGTCGCCGAGGATGCGGCCGAACTGGTTGAGGTCGACTACGAGATGCTGGCGCCTGTCGCCTCGCTCGAGGCGGCTCTTGCCCCGGGCGCAGCGCTTGTCGACGATGCGCTGCCGTCCAACCTCGTCTCGCACCAGAGCTTTTCGGCCGGGAACGTCGAAGCACGGCGCAAGGAAGCCCACGCCGTCGTCGAGGCGACATTCTACCAGCACCGCCAAACGCATGTGCCGATGGAAACCCGCGGCTGCGCGGCGGTCTGGGATCAGGGCCGCGAACACCTGACTTTCCACATCGGCAACCAGGTGCCGCATCCGCTGCGGAGCGCCTTGGCCGGGCGGCTGGGACTGTCCGAGAGCCAGGTCACGGTTATCTCGCCGGATGTCGGCGGAGGTTTCGGACAGAAGATCGCGCTCTACCGCGAGGAACTCACGGTCGCCGCACTGGCCCGTCATCTGAAGCAGCCGCTGCGCTGGCGCGAGGACCGTTCGGAGAACCTGATGGCGGCAAGCCACGCGCGCGAAAATCTTTGCCATACGCGCACCTCCGTCGCCGCCGACGGACGCATTCTGGGGATCGAACTGGAGATCTTCGAGGATTTCGGCGCCTACTGCTTCTATCCGGCAAACTACATGTCGCGCGTCGTCGCGATGATCCTGACCGGGCCGTACCGGATCGCCGATTATACGTTCGAAGTAAAGGTCGCGCTGACCAACAAATGCGGCAACGGCCCGATGCGCGCTCCCATGGCCATAACCAGTTGGGTGATGGACGGTACGATCGACGCCATCGCCCGCCAGCTCGAACTCGATCCCCTGAAGGTGCGGCGGGTGAACATGTTGCGTACCGCCGACCTGCCATACCGCATGGCAACCGGCGAGACGCTCGAGGACATCACGCCTGCCGAGACGCTCGAAAGCGCCGTTGCCAGCATCGGTTATGACGCCTTTCACGAGCGCCAGCGCGCACTGCGCGAAGAAGGCCGCTACATCGGCCTCGGGCTTTGCACCGTCGTGGAATCGACGACTTACGGCTCCGCCTTCTACAAGACCACCGGTATTGCCGGGTCGGGCCACGAGGCCGCCTGGGTGCGTATCGAGCCGAGCGGGGTCATCAATGCCTCCGTCGGTCTCGGCGGAAGCGGACAGGGCTACGAGACCGCGCTGTCGCAGACAGTGGCGGAGGGCCTCGGTGTCGATCCCTCGATGGTGAGGATCCTGACCGGCAATACCGATGTCGCCCCCTACGGCATGGGAAGCCGGGGCGCACGCGGCGGCACGGCTGGTGGCGGCGCGCTCTATCTCTGCGCACAGAAGGCGGCAGAACAGGTGCTGCGGATCGCCGCCCACCGGCTTGGCCTCAATTCGGCGCAGGAACTGCGGCTGCTCGACGGCCAAGTCGAGCGGCGGATCAACAATGAGTGGACCGGGACGGGCCTCTTTCTGACCGACATCGCGCGGACGGCCTATCTCGATCCGACCAACCTGCCGGAAGGAGTGGCGCCGGGGCTCGATTTCTCGCTCACCTACGATCCGCCACCGATGACCTATTCCAATTCCACGCATGCCTGCGAGGTGGAAGTGGATACCCGAACCGGCCGGCTGACCATCTTGCGCTACGTCGTGTCGGAAGATTGCGGAACCGTCATCAATCCGATCGTGGTGCGCGGCCAGCAGCAGGGTGCCATCGCGATGGGGCTCAGCGGATCGCTGTTCGAACAGGTCGTCTACGACGAAAACGGCCAGAACCTCTCGGCGACCTTCGCCGACTATCTCGTGGCGACCGCCTGCGAATTGCCGGAAGTCGAGATCCTGCACAATCACACCCCCAACAAACGCACGCCGGCCGGCATCAAGGGAATGGCGGAAGGCGGTGTCATGGGAGCGATCGGCGCGGTCTCCAACGCTGTCAACGACGCGCTTGCGCCGTTCGGCGTGGCGGCAACGCACCAGCCGCTTTCACCACAATATCTGCGCTCGCTGTTGCGCGGCCGCGCCGACCGAAACCGGCAGGAAGGACAGGACTGAAATGAACGCGACGGATGAACGGAAGAAGGTGGGCTTCATCGGGCTGGGGATCATGGGCCGCAGCATGGCGGGACACATTCTGGAAGGCGGTCATGAACTTCATGTCTACAACCGCACCAGGGCGAAGGCCGGAAAACTCGTCGGGCGCGGCGCCATCTGGCACGACAGCGCCGGCGACGTCGCGGCCGCGTGCGATGTCGTGATCACGATCGTCGGGTATCCGAAGGATGTCGAAGAGACCTATCTGGGAGCGGGCGGGATCATAGAACGCGCAAGAGCGGGAACGATCCTGATCGACATGACGACCTCCAGTCCCACGCTGGCGGTCACCATCGCCGAGAAGGCGGCCGGGAAAGGCCTTTCGGCAATGGATGCGCCGGTTTCCGGCGGCGAAGGCGGGGCCAGAGCCGGCACGCTTTCGATCATGGTCGGCGGGGAGGAAGGCGCCTTCAACGCGGCGTTGCCGTTGTTCAGGCTGATGGGCGAGACCATTGCCCACCAGGGCGGACCGGGTGCCGGTCAGCACACCAAGATGAGCAACCAGATCGCAATCGCGGCAACCATGCTGGCAGTCAGCGAAAGCCTTTCCTATGCCAGGGCGGCAGGCCTTGATGCAAAGCACGTCCTGTCGTCGATCGGAACGGGCGCCGCCTCGAGCTTCCTGCTCAACGGTCTCGGGCCGAAGATGCTCGACGGTGATTATGCGCCCGGGTTCTACGTGCACCACTTCCTCAAGGACATGTCGATCGCGATCACCGAGGCGGAGCGCATGAAGCTTGACCTGCCGGCGCTGGCACTCGCCAAGCGGCTCTATGAAAAGCTGGTGGCCGACGGTTACGGCGAAGAAGGCACACAGGCGATCTTCAGGGCCTACGGCAACTGATATCCCAGGACAGGAATAACGGCATGGAGTTCACTGGCGAACACGTCATTCCCGCACCCGTCGACAAGGTGTGGGCCGGGCTGAACGATCCCGAAGTGCTGCGTCGGAGCATCCCCGGGTGCACGGAGATGCTGCGGACCGGCGAAAACGAATTCACGGCCTCCGTGGCCGCGCGGGTGGGGCCGGTTACCGCGACCTTCAAGGGCAAGGTGGAATTGACCGACATCGACCCGCCCCGCGGCTACACGCTGTCCGGCCGTGGCCAGGGGGGACCGGCGGGATTTGCCAAGGGATCGGCGAGGATCCTCCTGGCGGACGAGGGAGACGGTACGCGGCTCAGCTACACCGCCGATGTCGATATCGGCGGCAAGTTGGCCAGTGTCGGCGGCCGCCTGATCCAGGGCGTCGCCAGAAAGAATGCCGACGACTTCTTTTCCGCCTTTTCCGATGTCGTCACCGGCAAGGCTCCGAGGCCGGAAGCCCAGGCCGCAGGCGTGGCGGCACCGGCCGGAGCGCTTGCCGGAGCGGGCACGGTTGCGGGTGGGCATATCCCGCTGATCGACCGGGTGGCGTGGCTGATCGTCGGCATCGCGCTCGGCATTGCCGGTTCCATTCTGCTGGGAGGTATCCGATGACCATCGCCGAAGACATCAAGGCCCTGGAGCCGCGCCTCATCGAATGGCGACACGATCTTCACATCCATCCCGAGACGGCATTCGAGGAACATCGAACGGCTGCGTTCGTGGCGCGCGAATTGCGTGCGGCCGGCCTGGAAGTGCATGAGGGCATCGGCCGGACCGGCGTCGTCGGTATCCTGCGCAACGGCGACGGGCCGTCCGTGGGGCTGCGGGCCGACATGGACGCACTGGACATCGAGGAGACGACCGGTCTTGCCTATGCATCGAAGATACCGGGAAAAATGCACGCCTGCGGCCATGACGGGCATACCACCATGCTCCTGGGAGCAGCGCTGCAGATGGCGTCCGATCCGCCGCGCGGCACCGTGGTCTTCATCTTCCAGCCTGCGGAGGAGAACGAGGGCGGTGCGCGCGTGATGGTGGAAGACGGGCTGTTCGAACGGTTTCCCGTCGATTCCGTCTTCGGGATGCACAACTGGCCCGGACTGCCAGTCGGTCGCTTTGCGGTCCATACCGGCCCGATGATGGCGGCCCTGGACACTTTCGAACTCAGGATCACAGGCAAGGGATCCCATGCGGGCATGCCGCACCAGGGGATCGACCCGATCCTCGTCGCCGGCCAGATTCAGACCGCATGGCAGGCGATCATCAGCCGGACTCTCAACCCGGCCGACGCGGCGGTGATCAGCATCACCCAGATCCGCGCCGGAGATACCTGGAACATCATACCCGAGACGGTCCTGATCCGGGGAACGGTGCGCTCGCTCGCGCCCGAGGTGCGCGACCGGCTGGAAGCGGAGATGCAGCACCGGGCGAGGCTCGTCGCGGAGACCTTCGGCGCAAGCGCCGAACTCGATTATCAGCGCCGTTACCCGGCCACCATCAACGCGCCGCTGGAAACCGACATGGCCCGCGCCGCGGCGGAAACCGTCGCCGGTCCGCAAACTGTTGTCCAGGACATGCCGGCAAGCATGGGCGCGGAGGATTTCTCCTTCATGCTCCAGGAAAAGCCGGGCGCCTATATCTGGATCGGCAACGGCACCATGGAAGGCGGCCGCAACCTGCACAATCCCAACTACGACTTCAACGACGAGGCGCTCACAACGGGCGTGCAGTTCTGGGTCGAAATTGCGCGGCGTGCCCTGGCGAGAAACAGTCCCGCCGAACGCCTGTCATAGGCGCTCCGCTGCTGAGTTTCACCGAGAACTGATGGAGTGAATGCCCAAGCGCTGGCAAGCTTCGTTCCTATGGAGCGGCACGAAGCCAGGTCATGCCGGCCGTCGAGCATCGAGGCAGAAGTCGCCAGCCGGAAATGAGCTGGTAAGTTCAATCGCCAACTTAAGAAGCAAACATAGCGCTCTGCCAAGCTACCTAATTCAGCGAATTCATAACTAAGAATATTATCGGTCCGGAGCCGCCGCCGTTTGCGCTCTGTCAATGTTCGCCGGGTCGCCCCATGCGATATTTGTGGCACCGGGCCGAGTTGTTTCGTTGCCCGTCAAGAGAACGGGCTGCGGCCCGAGTGGAGATTGGACATGACGGTTGATCGCGCGGTTATGATGTTCGCAGGGGCCATGGTCCTCGTGTCGCTGGCACTCGGCTATTACGTCTCCGCCTATTGGTATCTGCTCAATGCCTTTGTCGGGCTGAACATGCTCCAGGCATCGGTTACGGGCTTTTGTCCTGCGGCGATGATCTTCAAGAAACTCGGCGTAAAGCCGGGCGTCGCCTTCCAATAGAACACGGGCGGATTTTATGACGAGGACTGCTGTGTTGCAGGCCATGCTGATGCTTGGCCTCTTTCTGGGGGCCGGGTCGGTCTCCATCGCGGAAGAATTCATTGCCCGTGCGATTACCGTCCCGGAAACCAAAGCCGTGTTCGCGCAGGTGCGAAGCCGGACGATCGTGCCCGCCAGGGCGCGGATTGGCGGCACGATCCAGGACGTACGGGTCCAGGAAGGCGACGGCGTGAAGACCGGACAGATTGTCGCCGTGGTCGTCGACGAGAAGATCGCCCTCGAACTGGAAGCCGCCGAGGCGGGCCTGAAAGCACTTCAGTCGCAACTGGTGAATGCGCGTACGGAACTGGAGCGCGTTGAACAGCTCGTGAACCGCGGCTCCGCCACGCAGAGCCGGCTCGATCAGGTGAAAACGCAATTCGATGTCGTCACCAGCCAGATCGTCGGTGCACAGGCAGAAATGGCCGCCATCGAACAGCGCGCCAGCGAAGGCGATGTCCTGGCTCCCGACAATGGCCGCGTCCTCACGGTTCCCGTGACCAAGGGCTCGGTCATCTTGCCCGGCGAGGAAGTCGCCAGGATAGCGAGCGGCCAATACTTCCTCCGGCTGGCGATTCCGGAACGCCATTCTGCGCAGCTCCGTGAAGGGGCAAGCGTGGCGGTCGGCTCACGTGGCATGAACCCGATGGCGGAAGACGATTCCGAAGACCGGGTCGGGAAGATCGTGAAGATCTATCCGGAAATCAAGCAGGGCCGTGTCACGGCAGATGTCGAAGTCGAAGGTCTTGGCGACTATTTCGTGAACGAGCGTACGCTTGTTCGGGTTCCGGTGGGGGAACGATCGGTGGTGGCCGTTCCGGCCAATGCCATCGCGACGCGCCATGGTGTCGACTATGTCCGCCTGGTTACCCGGGACGGCGAACAGGATGTTGCAGTAATACTGGGCCGCAAGATCGACAAGGCGGAACCTGGTCTCGTCGAGGTCCTTTCCGGCCTGCGTGACGGTGATCGGGTGTTGCTGCCATGAACCTCGGTATCGCTGGTCGGCTGACGCGCGCGTCCATTGCCTCGCCCCTCACGCCACTCTTTCTCTTCGCCTCTATCGCATTGGGTCTGATCGCGCTGGTCATGCTGCCGCGCGAGGAGGAACCGCAGATATCCGTGCCGATGGTCGATATCCTGATCGAGGCAAACGGATTGACGGCGGAAGACGCGGTCAAGCTGGTGACGGAGCCGGTGGAAACGATCATCAAGGCGATTGATGGCGTCGAGCATGTCTATTCCCAAACGCAGGACGACCGGGTTCTGGCGACAGCCCGGTTTATGGTCGGGACAAGCGCGGATACCGCGATCCTGAGAGTGCACGAAAAGATCCGGGCCAATATGGACCGGATTCCGGTGGGCATTCCGGAGCCGCTGATCGTCGGGCGCGGCATCGATGACGTTGCGATCGTCGTCGTCACGCTGACGCCGAACCCGGATGCCGCCGGAAACTGGACGGCAAACGGTCTGACGAGGCTTGCCCGCGAACTCCAGGTGGAACTCGCCAAGCTTCCCGACATCGGCCTGACATACATCGTCGGAGAACAGCCTGAGGCGGTGCGCATCGAACCCGATCCGGAGAAGCTTTCGCTGCACGGGATTACCTTGCAGCAACTTGTGGCGAAAATCGAAGGGGCGAACAAGTCGTTCCAGGCCGGTCATGTCCGTGAGATGCGCGAACAGCTCAGTCTCGTCGCCGGGGGAACGCTCCAGTCAGCCGCCGAAATCGGCAATCTGCTATTGACCGCGCGGGACGGACGGCCGGTTTACGTTCGCGACGTCGCCAGCATCGGTCTCGCTACAAGTTCGGCCGAGCACCGGGTAACGAACGTCCGGCGAATTGATCAGGAGCTGCAGCGCACGCCCGCCGTCTCCCTTGCCATCGCTAAGCGGCCGGGAACCAATGCGGTGGTCATCGCCGACACGATCATCGAACGGCTTCATGAGGTGCAGGGGGAAATCTTCCCCGGCGATGTGCAGATGGAAATCACCCGCAACTACGGGGAGTCTGCGAACGAAAAGGCGAATGAGCTCCTTTTCCACCTGGGGCTTGCGACCGTCTCGATCGTTATCCTGATCGTGCTTGCGATCGGCTGGCGGGAAGGGCTCGTGACGATGGTCGTGATCCCGACGACCATATTGCTCACGCTCTTCGCGTCCTACCTCATGGGCTACACGATCAATCGGGTCAGCCTGTTTGCACTGATTTTCTCCATCGGCATCCTTGTCGACGATGCGATCGTCGTGATCGAGAATATCGCTCGGCACTGGGCCATGAAGGACGGAAGGTCCCGGACCGGGGCTGCGGTCGAGGCGGTTGCGGAAGTCGGAAATCCGACGATCGTCGCCACCTTGACGGTGGTGGTCGCCCTTTTGCCGATGATGTTCGTTTCCGGCCTGATGGGCCCCTATATGGCGCCGATCCCGGCAAACGCCTCGGCGGCGATGCTGTTTTCGTTTTTCGTCGCCGTCATGCTGACGCCGTGGCTGATGACGAAGTTCGCAGGTCAGGGGGAGGCGGCCACGCGCCGCATCCGGCTCACGGCGGGCCGCTCGGGCGCGTCTACGCGGTCGTCGCACGCCCCCTTATCAGGACCCGGCTCCGGTCCTGGGTGTTCCTCATCCTGGTCGGCATTGCGACCGTTGGTTCTCTCGCGCTGTTCTACACCATGCATGTGACAGTGAAGCTGTTGCCCTTCGACAACAAGGCGGAGCTGCAGGTCGTTGCCGATCTGCCGGAAGGGTCATCGGTCGAAGAGACGGATCGACTGCTTCAGGCCATTGTTACCCGTGCAGCGGAAGTGCCGGAAACCCATTCGTTCCAGACTTATGCAGGAACGGCGTCACCTTTCAATTTCAATGGCCTGGTCCGGCACTATTACCTGCGCATGTCGCCTGAACAGGGCGATGTCCAGATCAACCTGAGCGAAAAGGGCGAGCGGGAGCGGACAAGCCATGAGGTGGCTGTCGATATCCGCAATCGCCTCCAGTCACTCGACCTGCCTGCCGGAACCACGCTCAAGGTCGTCGAACCTCCGCCGGGGCCTCCTGTCCTGGCGACGCTGCTTGCCGAAATCTACGGCCCTGACGCCGACACCCGGCGGGCCGTGGCGGCCAAGGTGCGTGAGGCCTTCGAGGACGTGCCGTTCATCGTCGACGTCGACGATTCCTTCGGCAGCCCGGCCAGCCGGCTCCGGATCGCAATCGATCAGGACAATCTTGAATATCATCGGGTCGAGCAAAACGACGTATTCGACACGATCCGGCGCCTCTATGGCGGAACCACAGTCGGTTATTCGCACCGGGGCGGCGGCCGCTATCCGATCCCGATCCGGGTCAGTCTGGGCAAGAGCGAGAAGGTTATCGACGCAGGCATCCTTTCAACGCCCGTTCCCGCCAATGCGCTGCCTGGCGAACGCGGCATCGTTGAACTGGGAGACGTGGTGTCGGTAACCCAGGAAAGGGCCTCCTTCCCGATTTTCCGCCACAACGGACGCACCGCGGAAATGGTGACGGGGGAGCTCGCAGGCGCGTTCGAGGCACCGGTCTACGGAATGATAGCCGTTGCCAGGGCCATCGAAACGGCGGACTGGGGCGATGTGGCAAAGCCTGAAATCTCTCTGCACGGCCAGCCGGTGGACGAGTCCCATCCGACCCTGTTGTGGGACGGCGAGTGGGAAGTGACCTGGGTGACGTTCCGGGATATGGGAGGGGCGTTCGCAGTGGCGATCCTGGGGATCTACATTCTGGTCGTCGCCCAGTTCGGCTCGTTCAAGTTGCCGCTCGTCATCCTGACGCCCATCCCGCTTACCTTCATCGGCATCATGATCGGGCACTGGCTGTTTTCGGCACCCTTTACGGCAACATCAATGATCGGCTTCATTGCGCTTGCGGGTATCATCGTGCGCAATTCAATCCTGCTGGTCGACTTCATCCAGCATTCCCGTTCGGCCGAACGGAACTTGCTGGAGGTGCTGCTGGAGTCCGGGTCCATCCGCTTCAAGCCGATCCTGCTCACCGCGCTTGCGGCGATGATCGGCGCCGCCGTAATCCTCGCCGATCCGATATTCCAGGGGCTTGCGATCTCGCTGCTCTTCGGCCTTGCCTCGTCCACCATCCTGACGGTCCTCGTCATCCCTGCGATCTACATGGCGTTGAGGGGTGGGCAGGGCAGGGACAGCGAGGCGCAGGAACCCTCGCATTGAAAAGAATGGCCGCGAAGGCGCGGCCACAGGATAACGTATCAATCACGCAATGGACTTGCCGACCTTTGCAGCTTCCACGAGATGGTCACCAACCGGAATTATTCGTTCCGGTGTTGCCGAAACCGGTCAATTTTCCGGTGCAGAAAAAGGCTGTTGCGCAGACTGGCTTTGCCCACCTTAGGGCCGAACGATCGTGTAACCGTCAGCGTCCAGTTCCATCAGTGTGACGACACCCGCCGGAACAATCTCGACATTGTCGAGCAGCGCAATGTCCTTGCCTTCCTTCTTTTCCATCGCTTCAAGGGTGTTGTTGCACGCCTCGAACGACACGTTGGGCATGCTCTGGGCGAAGGATTTCATGCGTTCGGCGACCGGTGAAGTGTCTGATCTCAACATGTGAAGTCCCGCATTGAAGGCGACTATCTTAATTTCGATCTCCTCGGCCATATCCGTGTAGTGGCGCGAAACATTGGCGGCGACGTTGAGAACGGTATTCATCTTCTGCGGGTCGTTGTCGCTGATCTGAAGGGCGAGTTTATGGATACTTTCCTGAGCAACGGCGGCCTGGACAAGCATAAGCATTGCCGAGGCGGCGACCATCACACTGACTGGTATTTTCATCATTTCCTCCCTTTAACGGCGCCGCGTTCGCTTTGCGGCCAAATGCGGCCGATCCGGTTTCAACCGGATCGACCCGCGAAATGATGTCAGTCGACCCCGCCAACTCCCGCAGCCTCATCATCGCCGACGGTCCCGGGCGTCACATCGAGAATGCGGGCCCGCATCGTTATGGTGACCGGGTCCGCCTTACAGTCGGTCATGCAGGGCTCGCCTTTGCGGGCATAGTGCGCCTCTTCGGCCCGGTCGTCGGCGATGAAGTTCTCTTCGTTGGGAAGGCGATGGTCGAGGAAGTTTTCATTGGAAAGCTCGAACTCCTCGTCCTCCACGATATAGTTCAGATAGAGAAGATATGCGGTGAGGGCATAGACGTCGTCGTCCGAAAGAGACCGTGCATTGCCATAGGGCATTGCCCGGCGGACATAGTCGTAGACGGTCGAAAGATACGGCCAGTAGGAGCCGATGGTCTTTTCCGGACGCTCGTCCGTCAGCGTGTCTTCGCCGCCTGCCAGAACCGGCCAGCGGCCGACGCCTTCGCCGAAATCCCCGTGGCACACTGCGCAATTGTCGGCGAAGAGCACCTCGCCCTCGGCGACCGTGCCGGAGCCGACCGGGAGCCCCTTGCCGTCCGGCCTGACGTCGATATCCCAGGCGGCGACCTCCTCCGGCGTTGCTTCACGGCCAAGACCGAGAACACCGCCTTCGCGGGTTGCCGAAACAGGAGCGGGACTTGCGCTCGCCAATTCGGTTTCCGTAGCTTCTTCAGCAGCGGCGCCCTGGTCCTGCGCTTCAGGCGCACTACCGGAGAAGGTGGCCAGATAGGCGATCACATTCTCAAGGTCTTCCTGTTTGCGCAGGCCGGCGAAGGCCATTTTCGTGCCTTTGATCATGTCCCGCGGCTTTTCGAGATAGGTCGTGAGCGATGCCTCATCCCATACCAGTCCGGCTTTGCCGGCATCGATCATCGGCTTGGAGTATTTGAAATCCTCGCCTGTGCCGGCAGTCCGGCCCAGTATGTCGTTCAGATGCGGGCCAACCTTGTTCTGAGCGCCTTCGCCCACGGCATGACAGGCAGCGCATTTCTTGAAGACCTTTTCACCCTTTGCCGCATCGCCGGCGTGAGCAGCACTCAGCAGCGGCACCGCGGTCAGGGCTATGCCCAGGCTCAGGCTTTTAAGAAACTTCGACATTTTCCGCTGTCCCGTCTGCTTTGACATGCCAGGTCTGGATCCCGTTGTTGTGGTAGATGGAATTCTCTCCCCGTTCGGCCCGCAACTCATTCTTGGTCGGCTGGTAGAAGCCGTGCTCATCCATCGCGCGGGACTGGAGCAGAAGATCCGATCCGTCCCAGTCGATATCGAGATAGAACCGGTGCATGGCCTTCGGCAGGCTTGGCCCGTCCAACCGCGCGGTCGTCCAGTTGCGGCCGCCATCAAGCGAGACGTCGACACGCGAAATACGGCCGTTGCCGGACCATGCGATTCCCGAGATAACCAGCGGACCCTTGCCGTGAGGCACCGGTGCCTGAGGACTGGGGCTCGTGATGACGGACTTCGGGTCCATGACCCAGGTGAAGCGGCGTGCCTTGCCGTTTTCGAGAAGGTCGGTGTACTTGGACGTTTCTTCGCGTTGGTGCCAGGGCTGGTCGCCGACCTCGATGCGGCGCAGCCACTTGACCCACATGTTGCCTTCCCAGCCCGGCACGACCAGGCGCAGCGGGTAGCCCTGCTCGGGCCGCAGCGCCTCTCCATTCATCTTGAAGGCGACCAGGCAATCGTCCAGCGCCTTCTCCATCGGAATGGACCGGGTCATGGCCGAGGAATCGGCGCCTTCCGGCATCACCCACTTGGCGTTGGTCTTGATGCCGGCCTCTTCCAGGATCAGCTTCAAGGGAACACCGGTATACATCACGCAGTGAACCATGCCGTGGGTATACTGGCAGCCGTTGAGCTGTGATCCGCGCCACTCCATGCCGGAATTGGCGGCACATTCCAGGAAGTAGATCCGGTTCTCGCGCGGAAAGCGCTTCAGGTCTTCCATGGTGAAGACGAGCGGCGTGTCGACCAGCCCGTTGATCATCAGCCGATGGGCGGCAGGGTCGATCTCGGCGATACCGCCGTGATGGCGCTCGAAGCAGAGGCCGTTCGGCGTGAGAATACCGTCGAGTTCGTGGAGCGGCGTGAAGTTGACCGAACTTTCGGTCGAAGCGGTCAGCCACTCAACATCCCTGCGCACCACATGGGCTTCGAATTCCGACGGCGTGCCATATGGGCGGGCTTGCACGCCGTCGCCGAGATACCGGTTCCACTCCTGTATCTCGGTAATCAGCGGGTCGCCGCCCGCGCGCGCTGAGCCCACGGCGCCTGCGGTAAGTCCTGTTGCCAGACCTGCCTTCAGCAGCGACCTGCGCGACAGGTTGGGTATCGGGGAAGTGGTCTTGTCACTCATGAATGATCCTCATGCTCAAGACATCAGCCGGCAAGTGTCACGGACTGGTTGTCCGGCAATCTGACGACTGGGTTTTTGGAAATATGGCTTTCGACGACGTCCCAGATCGGCGGCCCTTCAGTCTCTTCGTTGACCGAGGCCCAGCCGGCGACGACGTAGTCTCTTGCCGGATCGATTGCTTCGTCCGAAGACAGCAGCGTCATGTTCGTGATGCGCTCACCGATCTCCTTGTCCGGATCGATCGTGTAGCCCATGCCGCCGACACGGACCATGTCGCCGCCCTGCTGGTAATAGGGATCCTTGTTGAAGAGGTTGTCGGCAACGTCTTCCAGGATGTCCTTCAGCATCTGACCGCTCATCGTGGACCGGTAGGCTGCCGGGTAGGTCATGGCGCAGGCGTTGTGCACGTCTTCGAAGGTGATCTCCTGTCCCGGGAGAAGGCTGGTGCCCCACCGGAAACCGGGCGAGAGTGCTATCTGAGCGTCCCGTTCTTCCAGGAGGGCCTGACAGATCAGGTCATCGAACGTGCCGTTGAAATTGCCCCGCCGGTAAAGAAGGTTCTCGGTCTTGCCGAGAACGCGGGACAGATCCTGTTCGTAGGGCGCACGCACCTGATCGATCAGCGCGGCCATCTCCCCATCCGGCGTGATGACGTCGGAGAAGATCGGAATGAGCCGGTAGGCGTAACCGGCGAGTTTGCCGTCCCTGATGTCGAGATCGAGCCGTGAAACGAACTTGCCGTTCGAGCCGGAAGCAATCACCAGCGTATCGTTTACGATCACCGGCTCGGGCAATGCGTCGTGGGTGTGTCCTGTCAGGATGACGTCGATGCCGTCGACGCGGGAGGCGAGCTTGCGGTCGACATCGAAGCCGTTGTGCGACAGCAGCACGACGAGATCGGCACCTTCCTCCCGCGCTTCCTCGACGTGCTTGGCGACGTCTTCCTCGCGGATGCCGAAGGACCAGCCCGGCATCATCCAGCGGGGATTGGCAATCGGCGTGTAGGGAAAGGCCTGGCCGATGACCGCCACCTTTGCGCCGCCGCGCTCGAACATCTTCCAGGCTTCGAACGCCGGCTCGTCCCATTCATTGTCATAGATGTTCGATCCGAGGAACGCGAAGGGCAGGGACTCGATGAGTTCCTGTACGCGGTCCGTGCCATAGGTGAATTCCCAATGGCCGGTCATTGCGTCGGGCTTGAGCGCGTTCATCACCGTGACCATGTCCTGGCCGAGGGTCATGTTGGACGTATAGCTGCCCTGCCAGGTGTCGCCGCCATCAAGAAGCAGCACATTGTCGTCACCGCGCTCGGCACGAATGCGCTTTATGACGGTGGCCACCCGGTCCATGCCGCCCATCTTGCCGTAGCTGCCAGCCAGCGCGCCGAAGTCTTCGCTGGTGAGAGCGTAGGCATCCGGTGAACCTGGTTCGATGTTGTAGAGTTTAAGGAAATCGGCACCGGTGACATGGGGCGGTTTGCCCGCAACATCGCCAATCCCCAGATTGATGGAGGGTTCGCGGAAATAGATCGGTTTGAGCTGGGCGTGGATATCGGTGATGTGCACGAGGGTCAGTTGCCCCTTCGCTTCCATCTGCAGAAGCTGATCCTCGCTCAGCGCCTGTTGCGCCAGCAGCCGGGACCACGAACCAGCCATTCCCGAGCCGAGCAGGGCGCTGGTAGCCGTTGCCGCCATCAGGAATTCACGTCTTGAGAACATTCCTTGCCTCCGATAGGCAGCCAGCCTGCGCTGGCCGTGTGCACGAATTTATGCTTGGCGCCCGGAAATTCCGGGCACCTCGATCATCCAATCCGGATGAATGATTTATGATGCCGCGAGACGGCGGAGGAGCCGGCGCGGGCTGCAGCCGCGCCGGCCACTGGCGGCCGCCTATTGGCGAACCGCCGGCGTTTCGACATCCAGGCCGGTACCGCGCCAGGTCACGTAGACCTCCAGAGCCATGAGATCGTCGGAAAAGGCCGCCGGGAATGCGCCCCTGGTGTCACGGATACAGCCGCGGAAGCGATTGTGCAGCGACACCATTGCGCTCTGTTTCAGACGATAGGTCGGGAAACCGTTGACATTGCCCTGGCTGAGGTGGTCGGCACGGATATAGGTGCCGTTGTAGTCCTCGTGACAGGTCGCGCAGGCAAGGTTCAGCTGGCCCGTGCGGGTGTAATAGAGCTCCTTGCCCTTCTCCCACCAGGCCTTCATGTCGCCTTCGCTCAAGTCAACCTCGATCGGCGTGCCGAGGGACTGATGCTTGATGAAGGTGGTCAGGGACTTCTGGTCCGTATCATCGAACTTGTAGGGTTCGGCACCCATATTGGCTTCGCGGCAGGCGTTGATCTGCAGCTCGATATTGTACGGCTTGCCCGCATCGGCGTTCCATTTCGGGTAGTTTGCACCGAGCCCTTTCAGGAATTCCTCGCCGTCGCCGTGGCACGAAGCGCAGGATTTGCCGGCATCACCTTCAACGGTGTTCCAGATTTCCTCGCCGCGCTCCACATAGAGCATCCCCGGGTTCTGGAAGCTGTCGGCCTCCAGGGCACGGGTCTCCTCGGTTCGGTAGTGCCAGCCGGAAATCAGCTCGTCCAGCGGATGCCCTTCCGGGGCCGCCGTGCGTGTCGTGATTTCCAGTTCGCCGTCAATGACGAGTTTGTCATCCGACGGCCCGCCGGCAAATGCTGCACCTTGAGCGCCGAGCACAATGGCGACGCCTGCTGCTATAGAAAGTCTCATGGATCTGGCCAAATCGTCTCCTCCCGACTTGTCGCGGCTGGGAAAGATTGCGGTCTATTCGACCGCGATCTTGTTCTCCGTCTCGTAAACGCTTCCGTCGTCATCGACCCAGGTGAACTTGAAGGTGCCGCTTTCTTCGACCTTCGCGTTGAACTCCAGGTAGGGGTTCGCCGAAACCGCCGGGTCCATGTCGCAGGTAAAAACGACCTGCCCGTCGAATTCACAGGTGAACTTGTTGATGATCTGGCGCGGAACGAGGTTGCCTTCCTTGTCCTTGCGCTGGCCGGACTCCATCGGATGGCTGATGAGCGTCTTGATGGTGATGACTTCACCCTTGGATGCCTTCTTGGGCACTTTCACGCGGGGTTTTGGATCTGCCATGAACTTGTACCTTTATATTCCTGCTGTCTCGCCTGTGGCTGTGCCGGCAAGTCAGCTGCCGGATTTGCTGTTCGCGTGGCTGCAAATGCGCTTCAGCCGCCGCAGCCGCCGATGGTGACCTTGACTTCCTTGCGGTCGATGTAGGTCGACCCGTCATTCATTTTCGCGACGGCAATCACGTCCTGGGTTTTTGCCAGTCGAATCCGCGTCTTGGCCTCAGCGACACCGCTCATCGCGGTGAAGTGAAAGGTCGCGACCAGCGGGTTGGGGTTGCCATCCGCCAGAATGAGCACGGACTCCACGTAATTGTCGGCGGTCATCGGACTGTCGACCGAAACGCCGACCGGGACCGTATTGCCGTTCTCGGCGATTTCCGGCGTGTCGAGGGAAACCGTTCCCTCAGCCGGCGTCGCGCCGCCCGTGAATTCCTTGATGGCGGCGTCGGTCTTGTCGGTGGCTGCGAATGAAAGCCCTGGCGCAAAGGCCACGAAGGCTGCGGCACCTGCGGACAGGCCGAACACCTGGCGTCGTGTAAAAGTCATCTCTTGCTTCCTCGCTTCCGAGATCAGTCTTCCTTCAGCGTCGTGAGGTAGGCGACCACGTCTTCCACCTCCTGAGCGCTCAGAATGGTTTTGCCGGCGTGTTCCTCGTCGACGTTGACGCCGACGTTCAGTGTGTAGAAACCCGGCATGATGGTCTGTTCGCCGAACACGTCCTTGCTGTTCACCACGATGGCGCGCAGTTCCGCTTCGCTCCAGCGGTCACCGGCACCGTCCAGGACAGGCCCCACTTCTCCGTGAAACAGTTCCGAATCCAGATCGGCGTTGACGTGGCAGGCGAGGCAGTTGCCCCGTTTCCGGTCGGCGAAGGCCTCACGGCCGGCAACAGGGTCTCCCGCTGCTCCGGTGAGCGACTGCGTCAGTTGCATGTCTTCGATGGCTACGCTGTCCGGGGCTATCGTTTCCGCGGTTGCCGCGGAAGCGGCCATGGCGGCCAAACCAGCCAGGACGGCCGGAAGGCTCGTTAATCTCGCGCCCTTTCTCATTGTGTCGGCTTTCCTCCTCAGTGCAAACGGCGAGCTCTTATCCGGCTTTCCGTTTCATCGGCAGTCCGGTTTCGGTCTGCCTGTCCCTCTCATATTAAAATATATGATTTTTTGAATGTGTTTTGCAATAAGCTTTTTGCCTGAACGCGGATTTGGATCCCCCTGCGGGAAATCCTACTCGGCGTCGAGGCGGCCCTTTTCCCGTAACTCATTGATAATGCGAGCATGATACTTCTGGAAATGCTCGTCGCTTTCGTAGCCTTTTTCTCGCACCCAGCGGAACATGTTGAGGAAAGTCCATTTGCCGAATGCCCCGGGCATGGTCGCAACCGCCGCTTCGGAGACCGTTCCGCCGCCGGGATTCGTTTCAGGCAGGAAGACAATCGTCGGGGTGAAGACATAGCCCCATTTGCGGGCCGCCGTCTTCTCGGTCAACTCGTCGCCATCGAGATCGATCACCTCTTCGTCGCCGAACATATTGTACTGAACGACGATGAAATTCTCTTTGATGTAGTCGGAGACCTCGGGATCGGAGAGAATCTTTTCATGCATCTGCCGGCAATAGATGCAGCCGCGCTGTTCGAAGACGATCGCCAGCCGTTTGCCCTCGTCCTCGGCGGTCTGGATGTCCTCGGCAATGTCGCGGAAAGTCACCGTGAACCAGGGTTGCTTGTGCAGGCCATCGTCGCCGAGCGTGACCGCCCTGGCCGAAATGGAACAGGCGGTCAGCAGGCCGAGACCGAGAACGAGACTTTTCCAGATACGCATGTTTGGTCCTCCCAGGGACAGTCAGCCGATTTGCGAAAAAACCGGGAAAGATTCGAGAAGCCAGAAGGCGATCGCCGACATCTGGCCGGTGATGAAGAGCAGGCCCGTCAGCACAAGAAAGCCGCCCATCACCTTTTCCACGATGCCCATGTGCTTGCGGAACCGGCCAGAAAGCTGCAGGAACCGTCCGGCAAAGGCGGCAGCCAGGATGAACGGCAAGCCGATGCCGAGAGCGTAGACCGCCAGCAACCCCGCGCCGTACCATGTCGTGTCCGAAGAACCGGCAACGAACAAAATGGCTGCCAGAACCGGGCCGACGCACGGCGTCCAGCCAAAGGCAAAGGCCAGGCCCATGAGAAACGCGCCGGCAAGTCCGGCAGGCTTACTCTCCACATGAATGCGTGCTTCCCGGAACAACAGGCCGATCCGGAAAACGCCGAGAAAGTGCAGTCCCATGACGATGATGATCGCGCCGGCGACATAGGAAAGAATGTCGTAGTAGCGTGCGATCGACTGGCCGATTACGCTTGCCGTTGCGCCGAGGGCGACAAAGACGACCGTGAACCCGAGGACAAAGGCGATGGCTGCGGCAATGATTCGCCGCCCGCTTCCCGTGGTTTCCGCCGTACCCTTGAGTTCGTCGACACTGACTCCGGCGAGATAACAAAGGTATGGCGGCACGATTGGCAACACGCAGGGCGACACGAAGGACAGAAGTCCGGCCAGAAAGGCTGCGCCCAGTGATACGTCGAGCATCCATTTACTCCCGGTGAAATGCGAACGAATGCTTTTATATATTCAAAAGTTTCTATATATTGCAATCACAGAAATTCCGGAGTGCTCCGATGCCCCTCACTTTGCGCTTCAGCCTGCTTGCCGCAGTCCTGTTCGCTGCCGTTCACCATTCACCGCCAACCGTTGCGGCCGAGCTCATCATGCTGGAGCAACCCGGCTGCGTCTGGTGCAAGCGCTGGAACGAGGAAATCGGCGTGGCCTATGCGAAAACCGCAGAAGGCCGGCAAGCGCCCCTTCGGCGGATCGACATCACGGATCGATGGCCGGACGATTTGTCGGCCGTTGCGAGGGGACGCCTGACGCCCACCTTCATTCTGGTTGAAGACGGCATCGAAATCGACCGCCTGCGCGGCTATCCGGGTGAACACTTCTTCTGGCCGCTGCTGACGCAGATGCTCGATAAGCTGCCTCCACAGGGGCGAACAGGGACAGGAAGCCAATGATTACAGCCTATTCGCCAGGGCATGGGACCAAGCAAGTTGATCCTACCGGCGACTTCGGGCATGTATCAGTTTGATGGGATCCACCAATCCGCTGCCTCAGATGCAGCTGACGGACACGCGAGTTGTTCATGCACCTGCCGGTGATTGACAAAGACATGGACAAAAAGGACCTCGACCTGCTGATGGAGCAGGCGAGAAAGGCCAGTGATCTGTTGAAGGCACTGTCCCACGAAGTACGCCTCGTGATCCTGTGCCTGTTGTCGGAAGGCGAAAAGTCCGTTTCCGAGCTCGAAGAAATCCTGACCATGCCGCAGGCCGCGGTGTCCCAGCAATTGGCAAGGCTCCGCCTGGAAGGTCTGGTGAAGTCCCGCCGCGACGGCCGCATGATCTATTACAGTCTCGCAAGCGACGAAGTGAGCTCGATTATTGCGAACCTCTATGACCTGTTCTGCAGGGACATCCGGTCCAAGGACACGTAGACCCGCAACAAGTACTGCGGCGCAGCAACGACTTTGTTTGCTGCCTGGGGTGCCGGCTGCTACGTTCGGATCAGATCGCCTCGCAGCGATTTTTGGGGAGACGCTTCAGCAAGCCCCATGAGAGCACAACGGCAACACGAAGATGATCACACTTGCCCCTGAGATGCTGGCACTGCTTCTGGGCGTGCTTGCAGGGATTGTATTGGGCTTTGTCGCCCGGGCAACTCATTTCTGTACACTGTCGGCGCTGGAACGCCACTGGTACGCCGGTGACAGCGACGGCCTGCGCATCTGGGTCCTGGCCTCGATATCGGCGCTTGTCGGCACGCAGCTTCTGGCCGCTTTTGGCCTTGCCGATATTCAAGCATCCTTTTACCTGTCATCTGCTTTTCCCTGGACCGGTGCCATTGTCGGGGGCCTTATGTTCGGGGTCGGGATGGCTCTTGTGGGGACCTGCGGCTTCGGCGCGGTGTTGCGCCTTGGCGGCGGCAGCCTGAGGGCACTGATGGTGCTGACCGTGATCGGCCTTTCGGCGCTTGCCGCCCAACGGGGGATCGTCGGCATTCTCCGCGTTCCACTGGTCGACAATCTGGCGATCTCATTCGAGACGGCGGGCAGCCAGTCGATCGGCGACATCCTGTCCGCCTGGTCCGGTTTGCGGCTCCAGGAAGCGGTGGCCGTGGCAGTCGCACTTGCCGGCCTCGCATGGATCTTCAAATCAGCCTCCTTCCGGCGCCAGCATACCAAGATCGGCGCAGCCGTCGTCATAGGCGCGGTGATTTCGTTCGGCTGGTGGGCGACCACATTTGCCGCGGCACGGTCCTTTTATCCCGTGCAGATCGAAGCCGGATCCTTTGTGGTTCCGGTTGGCGACACGATCATGCAATTGATCACCTATACCGGGACCTGGCCCGACTATGGCGTCGGTCTGATCGCCGGCACGCTGGCCGGCGCCGTCATTGCGGCTCTTTGGAAGCGGGACATCCGCTGGGAAGCCTGTGACGATGCCAGGGAACTTGGTCGCCATATCCTGGGGGGAACCCTGATGGGAATCGGCGGTGTCTTTGCCATGGGCTGCACGGTGGGGCAGGGGATAACCGCCTTTTCGACGCTCGCTGTCTCCGCACCGGTCGTCATGCTGTCCATGGCTCTCGGCGCCAGGCTTGGGCTCGCCTGGCTGATGGAAGGGTCTGTCCTGGGGCTTTTCCGTTCGCACCATACCGCCGCCGAGTAGTCAGAGCGCGCTGAACCGGTAGCCGGAGCCGGTCTTTTCAACACGTCCGCTGCCCGGATGAGGGAAATGATACCCGATTATCTTCGACTGATCCCGCGCAAGCCGGTCCAGCAGCATCTTGCGCGTCGCGATTCCCTGGTCCCGGTCCTGGTCCGTTCCTGATGCCCAGTCCGGTCTTTCGAAGGAAATCACGGCATTTGAGATCGCATCGCCGATGACGAAAACACTCTCGGAACCGGCATGGATCGCATAGGACATATGGCCCGGCGTATGTCCGCGCGTGTCGACCGCTTCGACACCGGGCAGCACCTCCTGACCGGGCGCGATCATGGCGACCTGCTCTTCAATCGCCGCAAAACGGGCCTGCGCGCCCACCACAAAGCTTTTCCGCTCGTCCGGCGTGCCGGCCAGGGTATCGTCCGCGCGCCAATAGTCCCATTCCGCCTGAGGCACCCAGACAACGGCTTGCGGATACAGCGGATCATCGAACTCGTCGAGCATACCCCAGAGATGATCCGGATGGCCGTGCGTGAGAACCACATCGGTGATGTCCGCCGGATCGATACCTGCTTCCTCGAGCCGCGACAGAAGCTCTCCGGCGGTCGACTGGAAATTGCTTCCCGACCCGACATCAAACAGTGCCAGCCGATCGCCGGTGCGCAGCAGGGTGACATTGCAGTCCGGCATCAGGGCATTGGTCGCAAGCCCGTGCGGCGTCAACACTTCGGCGATTTCGTCCGCGCTCTGTTCCGGCAGGGCAAAGTTCATCGGCAGAGTCAGGTGTCCGTCCGAAAACACCGTGATCTCGTGATCCCCAATTGCAAGGCTCGTCTGTGCCGATGCCCTGCGCACGGGCCCGACGAGGCTCGTCGCGGTCAGGGCCAGCCCGCCCACCAACACATCCCGTCTCGATACTCCGGAAAATCCCGATCTTTTCATGATTCCTCTCCACATATGCAAACTTTTGAATTTATCTATGTGTCCTTGAGAAAGGTCAATGAGCAATCGTGCGGACCAACGCAAAGCTGCCTGGGTAGAGGCCGTGAGAAGGGGAGCTTGATGGATCTGGAGTATCTTCTGGACAGGATGCCGGAAGCATGGCTTCTGACGTTCGGCGGGCTGACTGTCGGTGTGCTGTTTGGTGCGTTCGCGCAGCAGAGCCGGTTTTGCCTGAGGGCGGCTGTCCTGGAATTCTCGCGGGGTTCTCCGGCCGACCGCCTGCCGGTCTGGCTGCTTGCATTCGCTTCGGCTCTTGTCGGCACACAGCTCCTTATTCATTTCGGTGAAGTGCAGGCGGGCGAGGCGCGTCAGCTTGCATCTCCGCAAAGCCTTTCGGGCGCTGTGCTCGGCGGACTGATGTTCGGAGCGGGGATGATCTTTGCGCGCGGCTGTGCCAGCCGTCTGCTGGTTCTTTCCGCAACAGGGAACCTGCGCGCATTGCTCTCAGGTCTCGTCTTCGCCGTTGTGGCGCAGGCCAGCCTGCGGGGTATCCTGCGGCCGGCCAGGGAATGGCTTGCCGGCCTGTGGACCACGAGCGACATCGGCGGCAATGACCTGACGGTTCAATTCGGCCTGACCTTCAACTTGACCATCGCCTTTGCCTGTCTATGGCTGTTCGCCGGATTGGTCTTTGCATGGCGGGCCCGGTTGAAAATCCGGCAGCTGACGGCCGCGGCAGGTGCCGGCCTTGCCATCGCGCTGGCCTGGTGGTTCACCTCGTCCATGGCACGGCAGGCGTTCGATCCGGTGCAGGTCGAAGGCGTCACCTTCACCGGTCCTTCAGCCGACACGCTGATGCTGATCCTGTCGCCACCCGGAGATATGCTGGGCTACGATATCGGCCTGGTGCCCGGTGTTTTTATCGGCTCGTTTGTGGCCGCGTTTTTCAGCCGTGAACTCGTGTTGCAGGGATTTGAGAACGGCAGTTCCATGACGCGTTATCTTGTCGGCGCGACACTCATGGGATTCGGCGGCATGCTGGCGGGCGGATGCGCCGTCGGCGCCGGGGTCACCGGCGCCTCCGTCTTTGCACTGACCGCATGGATCACTCTCAGCAGCATTTGGCTGTCGGCGGCAATCACCGACCGATTCTTGCGGTTTTGATGCCAGTGCGTTCAATTTAATCACCAGACCCGGCCAGAAGGCAAACCATTAGCGGCCGTCAGGCCGTCTCGATGGCCTCAGGCAGCCCGGACGTGGGCCAGGAACCTATCGACTTCATCGCGCAGATGGCCTGATTGAACGGACAGATCATCGGCCAGATTCAGAAGCTCGGCACTCGCCTGTCCGGTCTCTGCTGCGGCCTGCGAGACGCCGGAGATGTTCCGGGTCACTTCGCTGGTTCCGCTGGCGGCCTGGTGGATGTTCCGGGCGATCTCTCCGGTGGCGGCTTCCTGCTCCTGCACCGCCGAGGCGATGGCACTGGAAACCTGTTCCAGGGTCATGATCGTTGTTCCGATCGCCTGTGTCGAGGTAGCGGTGTCTTCAGTCGCCAACTGGATGCTCTTGACCTGCTTTTCGATTTCTTCGGTCGCCTTGCTGGTCTGTGCGGCAAGTTCCTTCACTTCCGCGGCAACAACGGCAAAGCCTTTTCCAGCCTCTCCGGCGCGCGCCGCTTCGATGGTGGCGTTGAGTGCCAGAAGATTTGTCTGGTCCGCGATCTCGTTGATGATCGACAGAACTTCGCCGATTTTTTCCGACGCATCGGCCAGGACGGAGACCCGCTTGCTGGTTTCGGCGACCTTGTCGACGGCGTCGCGGGCCGCGGTTGCAGACTCGGTGACCTGACGGTTGATATCGCGAACGGAACTCGTCAGCTCTTCGGCAGCCCCCGATACGGTCTGAACGTTCATGGACGTCTGTTCGGCAGCAGCCGCAACCGCGCTGGATTGCTGCGATGTTTCCTCCGAACTGGAGGAAAGACCCTTGGCGGCGCTGTTGATCCGGGTCGCCGTGGCGGCGACGTTCTTCACGACGCCGCCGACCGCGGCTTCGAACGCAGCCGCCATCTGATCGCGGATTTCCCGCTCGTGCAGCTTGCTCCGTTCCTGTTGGACGGCATGCTCTTCTTCAAGACGGATTTTCTCGATCGCCTGGTCCTTGAAGACCTGAACGGCACGCGCCATCCGGCCGATCTCGTCCCGCAGGTCGGTGGCGGGGATTTCGACTGCCGTGTCATTGTCGGCCAGGCGCTGCATGGCGCGTTCCATGCTGAGCACGGGACGGGTTATCGACCGGGCCACGGTCAGCGATATGACTGCCGTCGTGACAAGAAGTGCCGCCAGAATGAAGACAAGGCCGTAGAACGTCCTGGACGAGGATGCTTTCCCCTCGGACGCCCAGGCGACAATCTGGCTTGCCAGACTGTCTTCAATGGTCTTCAGGGCCTCAATTCGCGCCGTGCTGTCGTTGAACCACTGTGTCGCGGATGCCGACGAGAGATCGGCACCGAAGGGGGCGCCGTAAGCCAGACCGCGAAGTTTTTGCACGGCGCTTTCCGCAGGGCCTGCTTCCAACTCCTTCAGCAAGTCGATGCTCTCGCCGGTTGCGAGGCGCCGGAATGTTTCCAGATGAACCTTCTGCGCGGCTCCCAGGCTGAGGAACTGCTGATACGTGGCGTCATCGAATTGACCCGCCCCGAAACCGACAGCTCCCATGGCACGTTCGATGCCCGACTTCTCCTTGGCCTGAACAAGAGCCGAATAGGCCAGCATGGGCCGCAAACTCGAACCCCGCTCTATGACGGTAACGGTGCCGTCGATGATCGCGGCAAGATCCGAAATGACACCCGTGTAATAGGCCGCCGTTTCAGGAACGGTCATCGACAGACGGTCGACATCTTTGCGAACACTATCCAGTTTCCGCAAGGCGGAGGCCGCTCGTTCGAATGGCTCGGTGAACTCGGGGATCGCCAGGCGCCCGGTCGGGCCGGAAAGACCCGTTCGGTAAACGTCAAGCCGTTGATCGGCATCGATGCGGGCTTGCCTGACTGTTTCAGCGAACAACCGGCCCTTGGAGCCTATGAAACCCGCCGACAGGCCCCGCTCGACCTGAAGCGCATGAACCAAGTTCGAGACGAGTGGCGCAAGGGATGACACTTCCAGGATGAACGTACGTTCCTCCAGTTCCTTTCCGGTCGACCTCAGATCGTTCACACCGATACCAATGATGACGAAAAGGGGCAGGAGACAGAGAACAGCTATCCGCTGTCCTACCGAAAGAAAATTCAAGAAACGCATGTTCCCTCCGGGGCATTCATGGTGGCGCATAAAAAATTCCCAAGTAAAATCAGCAGCTATTCGTGCTTTTACGTGCTATCTAGCGGCTGATTAATTTTTGGTTTACCCATAAATTTACGGAGAGGAAGTTTTCGTTATCCGGATAGAACTTTCGCATTTTGGCGCCGAGACACGCTCCGCTCACACAAACCCGTCATGAACGAGACGGCTCAAAGGTCTTGTCCGGAGGGCCGCTGCAGCCACTAACAGATCTTCCGAGGAGGCCTATTTATGGCTTCCCCGTTTTGCAGTGATGGAAGGTGACACACCAAAGGTTTCTCTGTACTGCGCCGAGAACCGGCCCATGTGGCTGAAGCCCCATTTGAGCGCAACCTCTTGGATCGTCAGAGTGTTTTCGTTATTCGAGAGCTCCGAGTGTACCGCTTGCAACCGGATTTGCCGCAGGTAGGCAAGGGGCGTTGTGTCGCGAAACTGCTTGAAGCCCATTTGCAGCGCCCGTGTGCTGGCACCTGCGGCGCGGGAGATGTCCGTCAGCGTGATGGGCAAATGCATGTTGGCGTGCATGAAGTCGATGGCTCTCTTGACATGACGCGGCACCACACCGGGCGATCGTTGCCGGCCATAGTCGCCTGCCCGGTGATCAACTTCTTCGAACAGGAAACGGACAATCGCCTCGCTGAGGAGCAAGGCCGCTTTTTCGGACCTTGCCAGCAGCCGTTCTCCGATCATGCCCTGGGCGACGCCTCTGCAGAGAGAGGCCAGCATCTGGCCATGCCTGGTGTCGAGATCCAGCAACGGCATGAATTCGAACTGCTTGAGCATCAGGTCCGGAAACATATCCCGCAGGCAGTCGTTCACAATTTCGGGACTGATGCCGATGAATGTAGATGCAGCCGGCAGGTTTGCCCGGGCGTCGGGCAGTACGGTTGTGCGGTTTATGTCACCCCATGGGGCGACAAGGACGGTTCCCCGTGTATTGGTGACCTTCTTGCCCCTGACAGTGACTTCCGCCGCTCCCGCGCCGCAGAAGCGGAGGATCAGGGAACCATTCGGCGCGCGGGGCGCGTACGTAAATGAGCCGCCATAGCGTGCTTGAAGCAGGTTGATACCAGCGCCCATCACGAGTTCGGTACGCCATTCGAATGGTTTCCGGCACGTGGGCGGTTCGACTTCGAGAGCTCGGGCGGGTGTTATGTGTGTGAGCATCTCATCGAACCCCGTCCCGGCAGTGCGCGGCCGCGCAAACAGGGGATCTTCGAGTTCAAGCGCAGGTTCCGACAATTCAACATCCCTATTTCTTGTTGTTCTAATGTTGCTGTACTTCGCCTGGGGTGCGTACCTCAGAAATGTGGGCACGTGTAAATCTGCGATCGGGCGAGAGGCCGCCGGCGGCCTGCCGCCCTGTTCCCAGGCTCGAACAGACCTATATCCAAAAAATCGATGTGGAAATTGCCAGGCAAGTAACTTAGCGGCACCACGTCACTGTTTCTGCGCAAAGTGGATATACCGACTATCAGACGTGTCAGCCGTCGCTACACACAACCCGCACTGCCGCTGGCCGCCGGTCTTGAGCGGGCTCACCGAACGCCATCAACTTCCGCGATCCGCGGCGTGAATCGCCACGCAGGATCTCGAAGCCGAGTTTACAGAGTTCGCAAAAGCCGTCTTTGCTTCGGGACGATTTGTCCATTCCGGACGCCGGCAGTTTCAGCTGAGTGTCTGAAGAACGCTGTTTGCAGCTCAGAGAGACTTTTCACTGACGACAGGGCCTCATGCTGCGTACTCTTTGCAAGAGTCACGAATTGCGAGCGAGCAGCCGAGCTCAATCCGCCGGACCGGTTGGCCGGTTCTGTTATTCCGGTACTGATGTTCCAGTTCGTCGAGAGCCGCCGGACCGATATGCAGAAGTGGCGCATGAACCGTCGAAAGGGGCGGGCGCGTCAGTTCTCCGGCGACCGCATCGTCGAACCCCAGAATCGACAAGTCGCCGGGTACGGAATAACCGGATTTCGCCAAAGCACGCATGGCGGCAAGCGCCACGTTGTCGGCGAGACAGAAAAGGGCGCTTAGGCCCTGGAAGCGGCCGGAGGCGATCAGTCCTAAAATCTCCTGCTCTGCCAGTGCGGGATTGAAACCGGAAAGGCAAAAGACATCTGTCCCGGCACCGGCCTGCTCCATGGCTTCGCGGTAACCGTCCTCGCGCTGACGGATGGTATAGCGCCCCTTCCAGGTCAGAAGCCCGATCCGCCGGTGACCAAGGCCGAGCAGGTAATCGGTCCCCAGCCGAGCGCCATACCGGTTGCCGATCCCCACGGACGGGATATGCATCGACGGGTCCTGGCCTGCCAGCAGCACAGTCGGCTTGCGCAGCCTGGCGACTTCCTTCAGAACTTGCGGGTTCTCGTCGAAAAAGACGACGATACCGTCGCATTGCATTTTCCTCAGTTCGACAGGGACCGTCTTCGGATCCAGTTTGTCGCCTTCGGAAACTATGGGCTGCAGGGCAATTCCGCGTTCGGCGGCCGCCTTGCGCAATCCGTCGAATATGGTCCAGGAAACGTAATTCGTGTCCGATGGCGCAAGCAGGGCCTCCGGGACGGCCACGGCCAGGGACCGCAGGGCTCCCTGCATGCCTTTCCGTGCCCTGTCGTCCAGATAGCCGACCTCGCGCGCCACATCGAAGACGCGTGCGCGGACTGCGTCCGAGATCTTTGCAGTACCGTTGAGGACACGGCTGACGGTCGACGGCGATACGCCTGTTTTTTCGGCGATCGTCTTGAGGCTCATCGGTTATTCGACCCCGCTCAATGCCGCGCCTCGATGACCGAGGGGCCGGTACGCCCCCTGGTCCCATCGAATTTGCGGATGGATCGTCATGTGCCGGAATGGTTGGGGGGCGTTTCTGTGAAACAGTCCGCCGTCGAAATCGAGGAGATGCTCACCGGCCTGCAGGCGGCAGCGGCCCGCGTCGAAGGACGGGGCGAGCGATCCTGCCTTTTCCTTGAAGACGTCGAACGAACCGTCCAGCGACTGCGCACCGGCGATCACCAGCCAGCCGGCCTGCCGCGTGTTCACCCGCCACTCGGAACCGGCGTACAGACCGGTCTTCTGGCAGGTCGGCGGCGTGCTCGCCCACAAGGCCGCGTAGCCCTCACCCTTGCGCGCGAAGATCCATCCGGTGCCGTCGGCTTCGACTTCATAGAGGATCTCGTGAGGAACCATGGCGTGGGTAAAGCCGATCGGGTGCCCCTGCCGGTCAAGATCGAAGATCATCATGGCCATGTTGCCTGCCTGGGCGACGCGCGGCACGACGGCTGAACCGGCCCACAGGGACGGACGCGATCCACCCCAGGGCTTGAGATCGCCCGGATGGTTCACCCAGAGCCGCGCAAAGGGATCGGCCGCCAGCATAAGGTCCACAACATGCTGCTGGTGCCCGGCGGCACCGGTCTTGTGGTCGGCAACAGAGGAGAGGAGGGAGGCGTCCGATTTCCAGAGGGACAACCTGGCATTGGCACCAAGGCCCTGGACGTAACCAGCCTCGAGACTGCTGCCCGCAGGCACATTCAAAACCGGCTCCAGATGGTCCGGCAGCACGTAGCGCGAGACGGCCAGCAGCGACGCGGCGCGTTCGAAGCCCTGCACGAAAGGACCTCCAAAGGCGACGGCGGCCAGCGCGCCCAGTTCGGTAGCCGGCCCGGCGAACAGCTCCTTTTCATAGACACGCCCCTGGGAACCGCATGGCGTTCCGCCGAGCGTATGTAAGGCCACCATCGAGAAAATGGCGTCGCATTGACGGTGGGCCCTGTCGGCGATCTCCGGATCGGCAGCCATGTCGACAAGCGTCAGGAGACCAAGGAAGTCGATGGGATAATACGCGGCCGAGTTCCATTCGGCATAACCGTGCTCTTCCGCGGAGGCAAACCAGCGCCGCAGCCGTTCGGCGCCCAGCCGGGCCTGCTCTGCGCCGGTCCGCTGCGAATTCAGGAAGACGTCATTCGGGAAGAGGGTTCCGGCGATATACTGGGCAACATGGAAACACAAAACATGGTTCTCCGACCAGAACCACATGACGTCGTTGCCGGGCTCGTCGAGCCAGTAGCGGAAGCCGAGGATGGCACGTTTCAGACGGGAGCGGACATCGCCCGGAAGCCTGTCCCTGTGATCCCGCCAGATGCGAAGCATGACGATCATGAAGAAGTCGGCGCAGTCATGCCGGTTTTCTATTGCCTGGAAGGCCGGTTCCATCAGCGGCACCGCTTCCGTGACCCGCCCTTCGGCAAGAAGGACCAGCGCCCTCGACGGCGTCACGGCCCCAGCGGCGGCAATCAACCTGCGCGCCTCGGCACGGCGGTCGTCAAGTGTGGCGCCGCGGATCCACGCAGGATCGGGAAACACCGTGGCCCCGAGCCCGCGGGAAATCTCGATGCCGTCCGCTTCTGTCGTCAGATTCAGTCCGATGCAGCCGGAATGGAGCTCCGCGGTATCGATCAGCAGTTCGGCCTTGCCGGCTTGCGTTATCGTCGCTTTTCCTTCCCCGGTTGCAGGGTCGGCCAGGACGTTCATCGTGGCCGAGCGCAGATCCGCCGGACGCAACCGCACCGTGACCGGTTCGTCCGGAACGGCGTCGGCGACAAGGTGCAAGCCGCCTTGCCGGTAATACATGCGGTCCGTGCGCAGGCTGTTCATCACGGCCCGGGCGCGATCCACTTTCTCGCCTGCACCGCGAACGGAAAGCCCGCTTCCTTCGACCAGGGTCAACCGGAAAAAGCAGTATGTGTCCCGCTCATGCAGGTCTTCCAGGCGCACGGTCAGCTTTGTCGTGCCGCTGTCGAGCGGCAGTTCAAAACGTTTCCGGTGTGCCGCGTTGCGCTCGAAAGGCTCGAAACACAGAACCTCTTTCTCTGCGGCCCAGATCCGCAGGGAGCCGCAGGTTTCCGCCTCCAATACGGCGGTGACGGGGGCCTCGGCCTCGATCTCGCATTGCGCCCACCTGGAAATGAGGTCCGCGGTGAAACGGAATGTCGAGAAATCCACACGACGGTCCTCTCCGCCGGCATGAAGACTGGTCAGGGGCGGACAATCCCGAAGGTCAATTCGCCGTCCCGGCAACATCTCCCGCAAGGCCTCGCGGCAAGGCAGATCGCCCGTATCGACCCAGCCATTGATGAATTCGTAAGTCACCGTGTCGGGCATCGGCCGCGGCTTCCCCGGGAAAGGGGTGATCTCCGGCTCCGACAGCCGCCAATCCGTGAGGCTGTCGCCAGGGCGGAGCGTCTTGCGCGATCTCGTAATTTCTGTTTGTGCAATTTCTTGCATAACCGACCTTCGCTTTGCTTTTCTGGCGCAGCTATACGATGTTTGGCGAACGATATTCAAGGGCTTTTGCTTGATATTGAGCGCCAAAGATTGTTTCCTGAGAAGGCTATTTGAATGCAATTTCTTGCATAAACAGTGTGCAGGCGCAGGTGGTTCCAGTCGTACGACCGGCAACGCAACAGGGTAGGATACCGATCAAACACTTGAGCCAGCTCGTCATGAGCGGACTTCAGCCGACTCCTGAGCAGTCCTTCGAGCATCTCGCCTCGGATTTAGCCGGGGCCGGTCAGCAAGACCCAGAACAAACCAGGTGTTCCTCCCACACCCAACTGGCCACCTCCCATGAGGTGGCCATTTTCTTGAAGTCCATTTGACGGGATTGTCTTCCGGGACAATTGCCGGGATCAAAGCCGAAACGCGCTACGCCACTGGCCCCGGATCCTCGACACGGCGCGGAACCGCCTTCCATGACCTCCAGACAAACCGTAGATCGTTTCACGTTGTATTCGTCTACCTTTGGTGACTTGATCCTAGACCTTAGGTAGAACTCAAGCGTATACCATAATTAACGAACGGTTAAACTTCGATCGTGATTTTAATAGTATTAAGTATATACGTGGGAATATATTGAGTTAGCTCCGCTTTTCTGCGATTTCCCTGCACCTCATTCAATTCAATCGAGGGCTCAAAGGATGATCGTTGCGGGATCGAAGGATGTCGAAAAGGATGGCGAGTGGAGCGATATTCTCAGCTGGCCGATCATTCCCCTTCATTCCATCGTCCTGCCCGACGGAAATGTTCTCTCCTTCGGAACCGACGAAAAGGGCATGCAGGGCGGTCAGTTCATCTATGACCTCTGGGACCCGGTCGCCAACGTGCACAGGGTTCTGCCGAATACCACGGGCACCAACATCTTCTGCTCGAACATGGCGATCGATCCAAAGACCGGCAACGTCATCATCATGGGTGGGGATGCTAACGGAACAAGCAAGGCGCTGGCGGGCCTCGATGATGTCGTTGTCTTCGATTACCGCACTCAGACCATCCGCGAGGCCGAACAGGGCGATATGGCCCAGGCCCGGTGGTATGGCACGGAACTCACGCTGCCGAACGGCGATATTCTTGTCCTCGGCGGACGGGATGAGAATTACCGGGGCGCGACGATCCCCGAAGTCTACAATGCCGAAACCGGCTTCCGGCAGCTGACCGGCGCGGAGATGCCCGATCTGATCGGTGCCGGATCCAGTCTCGACGGCTCGTGGTGGTATCCTCACGCCTGGGTGGACTCGTCCGGCGACGTCATCGTCATCGAGGCACATGGCAACGCCATCTACCGCCTGACGACCGATGGCGCCGGATCGGCCGAAAAGATCGGCCAGCTGCCCTTCGATGCCTACAAGCTCAATTCCTCGATCATGTTCGACCAGGACAAGGTCATGATCCTGGGCGATGACGGCGGCATCTGGGTGGGTGACCTGTCGCAAGACGTTCCCCAGTTCACGCGCACGGCGGACATTGAAAACGCCCGCACGAATGCCGGCCTGACAATCCTGCCCGATGGCCGCGTTGCCATCACCGGCGGATCCGGCGGCGGCGACCAGGGCAACGACATCAACCAGGCCGTCTACAGTGTCGCCATCTGGGATCCGCAGACCAACGACGTCGTCCAGCAGGCCGATGAGGCCCTGGCGCGGCTCTACCACTCCTCGGCGCTGATCCTTCCCGACGGCACGGTGTTTTCCGGCGGCGGCGGCGCACCCGGCCCGCTGACGAACCTCAACGCCGAAGTCTTCGCCCCGGCCTATCTCTACGGTCCTGACGGTGAACTGGCGGAACGGCCGGAGATCCTGGAAGCGCCGAAAAACATCGACAGCGGAGCGACGTTCCGCATCCGGGTGGACGACGCCTCGGCGATGGAATTCGTCAGTGCCACCAAGTCCGGCGCAATGACCCATGCGCGCAACAGTGACGGCCGGTTCCTGAAGCTCGATTTTGAGGTGGTTGACGCAAACACCATCGAAGTGAACACCCCCGGCGCGAATGTCATGGTGCCCGGTCTCTGGATGCTGACGACCGTTGACGGACAAGGGGTTCCCTCCACCGCCAGCCTGATGGGCGTCGACATGGCGCCGCTCGTCGATACGCCTGCGCTGGAAGCGTCGACGCCGGTCTACAATATTGAAAACGAACAGATCGACGGTGCGTTTCAGCTGACGGTCGAGGCCCGCTACGACGACCTGGATGCCGGCGCCTATCAGCGCGTCTTCGACTTCGGCAATGGCGCGGGAAAGGACAATATCTGGCTCGGCCAGCTCGGAACGACCGGCGATATGGCGTTCGAAATCATCCGCGAGGGCAAGAAGCACCGCATTACCGTCGCCGATGCTATCACCGAGGGTGAAATCGCCACCTGGAAGGTCAGTGTCGATGCAAACGGCCTCATGCAGCTCTACAAGAACGGCGCGTTGATTGCCGAGGGTCAGGGCATCGTGCCGGCCGATGTGGAGCGCATCAATAATTTTGTCGGAAGCTCGAACTGGGCGGCCGACAGCTGGCTGCGCGGAATGGTGCGCAACCTTGCGATCGACAATGATACCGGGATTCACGATATCGAAGACGAGCAGATCGACGGCCCATTCGAGCTGACGGTCGAGGCCCGCTTTGACGATCTGGATGCCGGCGCCTATCAGCGTGTCGTCGACTTCGGCAACGGCGCGGGCAAGGACAATATCTGGCTCGGCCAGTTTGGAACGACCGGCGATATGGCGTTCGAAATCATCCGCGAGGGCAAGAAGCATCGGATCACCGCCGCCGACGCGATCACCGAAGGCGAAGCCGCCACCTGGAAGGTCAGCGTCGATGCGGACGGACTGATGCAGCTCTACAAGAACGGCACGCTGGTTGCCGAAGGGCAGGGTGTCGTGCCCGCCGATGTCGAGCGGAGCCGCAACCTGGTTGGCAGCTCCAACTGGGCGGGGGACGCGGACCTGCGCGGCATGGTGCGCAACCTGGTCATCGACAATAAAGCCACCCTCGAGGTCGGCACCGTCGAAGACGAGCAGATCGACGGTCCGTTCGAGCTGACGGTCGAGGCCCGCTACGACGACCTGGATGCCGGTGCCTATCAGCGCGTCTTCGACTTCGGCAATGGCGCGGGAAAGGACAATATCTGGCTCGGCCAGGACGGTAAATCCGATGATATGGCCTTCGAAATCATTCGGGACGGCACCAAGCATCGGATCACTGCTGCCGACGCGATCACCGAGGGCGAAGCCGCAACCTGGAAGGTCAGTGTCAATGCGGACGGACTGATGCAGCTCTACAAGAACGGTACGCTGGTTGCCGAAGGGCAGGGCGTCGTACCGGCCGATGTGACGCGCGACAGCAACCTCGTCGGCAGGTCCAACTGGGCAGCGGATGCGGAGTTGCGCGGCATGGTGCGCAATGTCGCTATCACCAACATCGAGGCGCCGGCCGTAAACATTATCGAGACCGGAGATAACGGGGGCTATTTCACCGGAACCACGGACAACGACGAGTTCCGCGGCGGAGCCGGCACGGATACTTTCCATGGCGGTGGGGGCGACGACACCTACGATGGTGCCGGCGGCTACAATCAGGTGGATTTCGACGGCTACCGGGAGGACTACCGGATCACCCGCAACGCAGACGGCACGGTAAGCTTCGAACACCCGGTCCACGGCACCGACCTTCTGAAGAACATCGACGGCATCTGGTTCAGGGACGAGGCCAAGTGGTACGCGCTTGAGGATCTCGCTCGGGAGCCGATCCCGGCAGGTATCAACATTGTCGACGCCGGAGACAGCGGCGGCTATTTCAACGGCACGCGGGGCGATGACGACTTCCGCGGCGGGGAGGGCATCGACATCTTCCGTGGCGGCGAAGGCGACGACGTCTATGACGGTGCCGGCGGCAGCTACAACCAGGTGGATCTCGACGGTGCCCGGCACGACTACACGATCAGCCGCAACGACGACGGCACGGTGAGTTTCGAACATCCGGCCCACGGCACGGATCTCATGAAGAACATCGACGGTGTGTGGTTTGCCGGCGAAGCCAGGTGGTACGCCATGGATGACCTGGCGCCGTCGCCGGTCCCTGACGGCGTCAACGTCATCGAGGCCGGTGACAATGGCGGCTATTTCGAAGGAACCGCCGGTAACGACGAGTTCCGCGGCGGAGCCGGTGTCGATGTCTTCCACGGCGGTGCGGGCGATGACGTCTATGACGGCGGCGGCGCCTACAATCAGGTGAACCTCGACGGCAACCGCGCGGACTATGCGTTCACCGCCAATGCGGACGGCACGCTCACCGCCTCGCACGTGGAATACGGTCAGGATGTCCTGAAGGACATCGACGGCGTCTGGTTCGGCGGCGATGATCAGTGGGTGGCGAGCGACGATCTGGCGGGCGCCGCCTGATCCGGGGCACGGAACCCTGAGGTTGAGCAGCGCGCCCCATCTCCACCTAAGGAATGTCAATTCCGCTGAAAATAGAGTGGCTTAACCCCGGTTTAACGGGGGAAATGCCACTGTGGTTCACCGATAATTCCTGGAGCTCCGACATTGCAGAAGAAGCCGGCGGGTGCTGGGCAGAGTATCACGCTACAACATCTTGCCGGTTTTCTTCGTCGGAACGGGGCGGCGCACGTCCGCGCGCTGTTTCTCTATTCCGTTCTCGTCAACGTGACGTTGCTCGCACCCTCGTTCCACATGATGCAGGTCTATGACCGGGTCCTGACATCCGGGTCCGGCGGAACACTGGTGGCGATCACGGCCATCGTCCTCTTCGCCCTTTGCGTCTACGCAGTAGGTGAAACCGTTCGGGGGCGTGTGGCGCAAAGGCTGTCGGCCGTCTATGCGATCGGGGTGTCGCGCAAGCTCTTTGCGCGCCTCGGACAGCCCGCCGCCATGGACCGGTCCGCCGCCTATATCCGCGATTTTGCGATGGCGCGCCAGTTTCTCTCTTCCCGGGGGTTCGTCTCGTTTTTCGATCTTCCATTCGTGCCGTTTTACCTCGCCCTGCTTCTCTTCGTGCATCCGTCGATCTGCCTGTTGACGGTGGCGGGTCTGGGCGCCATGGCGGCGGCCGGATATTTCAATTTCAAATGGACCGAGGCCAGCCGCGAGCATAGCCGTGCCATGGACAACGAGGCGGCGGGCTTCGCGCAAAGCGTCTATTCCAGAAGCACGGAAGTTCGGGCTTTCGGCATGGTGCCGCATCTTCTGACCGCCTGGGGGCGGAAAATGGCCGAAGTGCTCGTCGCCGGCGAGGAGGCCGCGACGGTTTCCTCCACGCTTTACGCCGCAAGCCGCGCCATCCGCCAGGCGATCCAGGTGATCACCATGGCGTGGGGCGCCTGGCTCGTTCTCGGCGGCAACATGTCGGGCGGCATGATCTTCCTTGCCTCGATGATCTCCGGCCGTGCCCTGGCGCCGCTCGAGCAGATCATCGGCGGCTGGGAGAATATCCTGAGGTCGCTCGAGGCCTTCAACAACATCGAGGACCTGACGGGACCGGACAAGGGCCTGCAAAGGCGGCCGGACCTGCCGCAGCCAGAAGGACATTTGCGTGCGCGCAATCTGGTCTTCAGCGGCCTTGGCGGCAGGCCCGTCCTTGCCGGAGCTTCGCTCGACGTACGGCCCGGAGAAGTGGTGTTGCTGGAGGGTGCGCCGGGGGCGGGCAAATCGGTTCTGATGTCCATCCTCGCCGGCGCAAGGTCGCCGGAGGCGGGAGAGCTGTTGCTGGACGGTGCTCTACGCGATCGCTGGCCCCAGGGCCAGTGGGGACAGGTGATCGGGTATTGCGGCGAGGAGACGGGGCTGCTGTCGGGCACCATCGCACAGAATATCAGCCGGTTCGACCCGGCCGCCGAACTTGACGAGGTCTACCGCGTCACCAAGGCGCTCGGTGTGCATGAACTGGTGCTGAAGCTGCCGCAGGGCTATCAGACCGTGATTTCCAATTCGTTCGATCTGCTGCCCGCCGGCGGCCGCAAGCAGATCGCACTCGCCCGCGCGTTCTACGGCCGGCCGAGGGTGCTGCTGCTCGATCAGCCTGCGCTGTTCCTCGATCAGAAATCCGAAGGCGCCCTGCTCAACATGCTGGCGGACGCGAAGCGCGAGCAGGCGGCCATCATCCTCGTCAACCGGTCCCCAATGCTGTCCCGCATCGTTGACCGGGCCGTGACGATCGAAAACGGCCGGATCGTTGCCTCGGCTCTGCCGGAGACTGCGAGGCCTCGCAGGACGACCCATCCGGCACGCTTTGCCGTTCCGGCCGGGGTAACGAAATCCGGGGCCGCCTGATGACGTTCCATGCCGGCACTGATGCGGACCCGTTCGAAAATGTCGAGATCGCGCCTGGAAAGGTGACGGGAAAGGCAGGCAGGCTGGTACTTGCGGGACTGGCCGTCTTCGTCCTGTGGGCGGTTCTCGTGCCGCTCGGTTCCGCGGTCATCGCGCCAGCCTCGCTCGTCTCCAGCGCCCGCAATCACAAGCTCCAGCACCTCAGTGGCGGTGTGGTGATCGCGGTTCACGCCCGTGAAGGCGACCTGGTCGAAAAAGGCAGCCCGATCCTGACGCTCGATCCGGCAACGGACCAGGCCCGGCTGACGAAACTGCGCGCCCGCTACGCCGAACTGAACGCCCTGCGGACGCGCCTCGAAGCGCAAAAAACACATGCTGACGAGGGGAGCACGTCCCAGGCCACCCCCGGCCTGGTCCTGCGCGGCAGCGGCGGCAGTGCCTTGCCTATCCTGGCCGGCGGCGGCCTGCCGATCGAGCAGAAACTGAATTCCGAGCAATTGCGGCAGCTCACAAAGGGTCGGCAGGCGATCGCAGCCGAACTGCGCGGCCTCCAGGAACGCCTCACCGGCCAGCGCCGCCGCCTGTCGATGCTGAACAATCAGACCGGCAACGCCGAACAGCAGAATCGCGATCCTGAGCGAAAAGCTTGCCAAGGGAAAGTCCCTCGCCGACATGGGCTACATGGCTCAGCAGCAGGTCTGGGATCTGGAACTGCGGCTTCTGGAAGCCCGGAGCGACCTGTCGAACCTCAAGGCCGAAGTGGCCGCCACGGAAAGCGGTATCGGCGAAACCCAGGCGGAGATGGACGGCGTCAGGCTGCTCGACGGGCGCGAGACTTCGAGGGAACTGACAGAGGTTCTGGCGGAAATCGAGCAGATAAGCGATGAACTGACCGCTGCGGAGCAGGCCCGCACTCAGACCGCCCTGCGCGCGCCCGTGCGCGGCTATCTCGTCCATCTTTCCACGGCAACGGTCGGCGGCGTCGTGGGCCCGGCGGAAGCCATCGGCGAGATCGTCCCGGCCGATGCCCCACTGGAAGCCAGAGCAGAGGTTCCCCTTGACAAGATCACCGGTGTATTCCCGGGCCAGCAAGCGGACATCAAGATCAGCGCCCTCAACCCGCGCCTCTACGACGCGCTCCCGGCCTGGATCACCTATGTCGCCGCCGATGCGAGCCGCAACGAGGCGACCGGCGAACGGTTCTTCGAAGTCCGCGCGCTTCTGGACGAAAACGCGTTGCGTCAAACGGGCCTGTCGCTGCAGCCGGGCATGAACGGGGAGATCTACATCAAGGGCGAAGCGCGCACCTTCGCGACGTATCTGCTGCAGCCGTTTCTGGATGGATTGGGGCGGAGTTTTCGCGAGGTGAATTGAGGTAGCGGGCGGAGGCCGCCTTTGCGTGTTGGTCTTCAGTTGCTCCTGGATACTTCATGCGCCGGCGCTCGTGATCTCCGCCGCGAGCCGATCCACGAATGCGTCGACACGGGCCGCGCGGACGGCGCGGGGGTTCAGCAGTGCCACGATATCGGCATCGGGCAGGGACCAGTCGGGCAGGACCCGGATCAGCCGGCCGTCCTGCAAGTCCTGAGAGACGCTCCATTCGGATCGCTCCACGATGCCGTAGCCGTCGAGCGCCCATGCCCTGACTACCTCGCCGTCATTGCAGGCATAGACGGGATGGACGCGCAGGCTCGTCTCGCCGCCGTCCGGGCCGGTCAGCGGCCAGAGCGTAGCGTCGGCCCTGTCCTCGCGCACCACGCCCACCCGATGGCCCGCAATCTCCCCGGGGTCCCGAGGCAATCCGAAGCGCGCGGCATAACTCGGCGCCGCCACCAGGTATCGGCGGTTCGGCGCCAGCTTGCGCTGCGTGATCCTCAGGTCGGGCAATCGTCCAACATGGATCATCACGTCCCAGGGTCCGGCCCGCATGGCTCCCAGCGGGTCTTCGCTGAGGACGAGCGAAGGGCGAAGCTCGGGGTTCTCGCCGGCGAAACGCGAAAGGATCGGCGCCACGCGGAGCCGCCCGAAACCGAAGGGAGCGATAACCTGCAGCGGTCCCTCGATCCGTCCCGCACGTGCGGCCATCTCATCCGCCAGCGTCTCCAGTTCGCCGAGAATGCCACTGGCCCGTTCGATAAGGTACGCCCCTTCCGCGGTGAGGCGTAGCGGACCGCGCCCGCGTTCGATCAGCCGCAGGTGCAGCCGGTCCTCGATCTGGGCCAGCCGTTGCGAAACCGCCGGGGGAGTGACGTTCAGGCTGCGCGCCGCGGCGGCGAGACTTGGCGCGGAGGACAGCGCCGTCAGGAAGCGAAGGTCAGCGATATCGATCATTAAGCTTCAACTTAATACGAGATTCGTTTCGCGTGAATATACTCTAAATCACGTGGTTGGTATGAAGTGGTCATTCAAACGAAAGGATCGCCCGATGCCGTCCGGCCAGACCAGCCTTCAAGACCTGCAGACACCCGCTCTCCTGCTTGACGAAGCCAGGATGACGCGCAACATCGAACGACTGGCGGAGCGGGCAAAGACACTCGGCGTCACGTTGAGGCCGCATCTGAAGACCGCAAAGTCCGTAGAGATCGCGCGGCGCCTGACCGGGGGCGAGGCCAGGCCGATCACCGTTTCCACCCTGGCCGAAGCCGAGGCGTTCCATGCCGCCGGCCACACGGACATCCTCTATGCCGTAGGGATCGCCCCGCAAAAGCTGGCGCGCGTGCAGGCGCTGCGCGAGCAGGGGTGCGACCTAGTGGTGATCCTCGACAGCCCCGCCCAGGCGCAGGCGGTCGCCGAGGCGGGCGTACCGGCGCTGATCGAGATCGATAGCGACGGCCACCGCGGCGGCCTTCTTCCGGACGACCCGGCGCTGGTCGAGATCGGGCGCGTCCTGCATGCCGGCGACAATCTGCGCGGCGTGATGACCCATGCGGGCGAAAGCTACATGGTACGCGGCAACGCCGCCCATGCCGACTTCGCCGAACGTGAACGCAGCGCGGCCGTCAGGGCGGCAGACGCGCTGCGGGATGCGGGGCTGCCCTGCCCGGTGGTCAGCGTCGGATCGACGCCGACCGCCCATGCCGCGCGCGATCTGTCGGGCGTCACCGAACTGCGCGCCGGCGTCTACATGTTCTTCGACCTCGTGATGGCGGGTATCGACGTCTGCGGCATGGACGACATAGCCCTCACGGTCCTGACCACGGTCATCGGGCACCAGCCGGCCAAGGGCTGGGTGATGATCGATGCTGGCTGGATGGCGATGTCACGCGACCGGGGCACGGCGGCCCAGGATGTGGATCTGGGCTACGGCGTCGTCTGCGATGCGGAGGGGCGGGTGATGCGCGACCTGATCGTCAGCACGGCCAATCAGGAACACGGGATCGTCTCGTTGCGCCCCGGCGCGGCCGGCCCAATGCCGGACCTACCTCTGGGAACGCATCTGCGCATCCTGCCCAACCACGCCTGCGCAACCGCCGCGCAACATGATCGATACAATGTGCTGCCTGCCAACGGCGGACCCATGAACACCTGGCACCGCTTCGGCGGCTGGTAAGGAGACAGCGATGATCCTGATTACCGAGACGCAGTCCTCCGGGCTCGTCACCCCAGAACTCGCCTTCAATGCGGTGCGGCAGGCCTTCATTGCGGCCGTCGACCCCGCCGCAGCGAGCTTTCCGGTGGTCATCGCCCATGCCAGCGATCCGCAGAACCGGTTCACGATCAAATCGGCCGCCGGGGCGGAACTCGCGGGGCTCAAGGTCGGGGCCTATTTCCCAAGCAACGATGCTCGCGGCCTGCCGCGCCACGCCTCGACGATCTTGCTGATCGACCAGGCATCGGGACGGATCGGCGCGTTGGTGGAGGGGTCGGTCGTCAACTGCTACCGCACGGCCGCGGCGGATGCCGTGGCGACCGACGCCCTGGCACGTCCGGAGGCCGAGGTCCTGGCGCTGTTCGGGACCGGCCATCAGGCCGCATACGAGGCCGAGGCGATCGCCCGCATCCGAGCCCTTTCCCGCGTGCTGGTGGTCGGCCGAGACCCCTCCCGTGCCGCGGCGTTCGTCGAGAAGCTGCGCGCCAGTGGCCTGCCCGCCGACACCGCCGAGCCCGAAGCCGCCGTCCGCGCCGCCGATATCGTCGTCACGGCGACCACGTCCACGGCGCCCCTGTTCGACGCAGATTGGGTGCGGCCGGGCACGCACGTTTCCTCCATGGGGTCGGATTCGCAGGGCAAGCAGGAGCTGCCGCCAAGCCTCTTCCCCCGCGCACGGCTCTTCTGCGATCTGCCGGACCAATCCGCCAATATCGGCGAGTTCCAGCACGCGCAGCCCGGCACGACCCTTACCGCCATCGGCGCGGTGCTGTCGGGAGCCGCCTCCGGCCGGCAGAACGGGGACGAGATCACCGTCTTCGACAGCTCGGGCATTTCCCTTCAGGATCTCCACATGGCAAGAGCCATCATCGATGCTGCCGGCGGAAATTCCGTCGCCGCAAATTGAGCGCGGTCTGCGCCCGCGTCACAGGCGCCGTTTACGCACTTCATGGGCGGCGCGTCCCAGCCGCTGGACCGCAAGTTCGATGAACCTTTCATCGAACCGGCTGAGCAGGCCGAATACGGACAGGGTGAGGATGATTTCATTGTCCTCGGACATCACCGGAACGGCAACGGCGCCGATGTCCGGCTCGTTCTCCCCCCGGTTGAGCGCGAAACCCTGGTCGCGGATCCTCTCCAGTTCTGCCTCGAACGCATCACGGTCAACAATCGTCCGGCTGCTCATTTCCGTCAGGCGATAGATCCCGAGGCGTGCATCGCGCTCGGGTCGGGACAGGCTGGCGAGCCAGAGCTTTCCCTGGGCGGAGCAATGCAGCAGGAAGATCGTGCCGACCTTGATCTCGACACTGATCGGCCGGTTTGACCGCGCAACGGCCATGCAGATCGGGCCACCCCGGGTCAGCCGGCTTGCCATGACGGCTTCACTCAGATCATGGCTCGCGCTTGCGATGATCGGCCGGACGACCTCCGACAAGGGATTTGTCTCCTGCTCCACGCGCCCGAGTTCCTCGATGCGCGGACCGAGGCAGTAGATGCCGCGCCTGTAGGACACCAGCGCCCCCACCGCTGCGAGCGTCGTCAGCAGCCTGTGCGCTGTCGCAAGGTTCATGTCCAGCTCGGCAACGACCGTGCGCGCGGATATCTCCGCCCGCTCCGGCGTAATCAGTGCCAATATGTCGAAACCCTTGACGATCGAATTGTTGCGGGGAGTGGCCATCCGTGCCGGTTTCCTTTTTCAGCGGCTCGCCTCTTCCTTGATGCCTGTCCCGGCAGAAATCCCGGCACGGCGCTCTCTTGCACAGTCTATCTCATATATTGAGATTCAAATATATCATATTGACATCAATTGATCAGGAAACATACCGTTGCAGGGAGCGTTGCCGGTGGTCACGGGATCAGGTGCGCGGCTCCGCAAAAGCGCGGACAACATGTCGAGGTGAGCCGTGTCGAAGGATCAGGTCGAAAGCATCACCGCGGGCGGAGCAATCTTCGGCAAGCTGAAGGCCCTCGGCGTAGACTACGTTTTTGCCAATTCGGGCACCGACTTCCCGCCCATCATCGAGGGCCTCATCGAAGCGCGGCGCGAGAAGATCGATTTGCCCGTACCGGTGACATGCCCACATGAAGGCGCGGCCGTCGCAATGGCCCATGGGTACTATCAGATTTCCGGTCGCATGCAGTCGGTCATGCTGCATACGAATGTCGGTCTCGCAAATGGCGCGATCGGGGCGATCAACGCCTCCTGCGACCATGTTCCGGTGATGCTGCTTTCCGGCCGTACCCCGGTCACGGAAAAGGGCAGGTTCGGTGCCCGCACCGTGCCGATCGGCTGGGGCCAGGAGATGTTCGACCAGGCAGCGCTGGTTCGCGAGGCGTGCAAGTGGGACTACGAGTTGCGCTTTCCAGAGCAAGTGGCCGAGTTGTTCGACCGGGCCTGGGCGATCGCGAACTCCACGCCCAAGGGACCGGTCTATCTCAGCCTGCCGCGCGAGGTGCTGTGCGAACGGACACCGCCGAAGGGACTGGATACGCCTTCCTCGATGGCCCCGGTCGTCACGGCGCCGGAGCCGCAATCCCTTGCCCGCGCCGCTGACCTGCTGGCGGCGGCGAAGTCGCCGCTCATCATCAGCCAGCGCGGCACCGGATCCCGTGGGACGTTCGAGGCCTTCGGCCGGTTCGTCGACGACTGGGCCCTGCCGGTCAGTCACTACTGGGCGAACCAGCTCTCGCTCCCGCTCGCTCATCCGATGCAGATCGGCGAACAGCCGGAAGAGCTGCTGGCCGAGGCCGATGTTGTGCTGGTGGTCAATTCGCTGGCGCCGTGGTGGCCGGACAAGGTCAGCCTGCGGGACGACGTCAAGGTTATCCATCTGGGTCCCGACCCGCTGTTCACCCGCACGCCCGTTCGCAACTTCAACGCCGACGTGACCCTCGCAGGGGAGACGGCGCAGGCTCTGGGGATGCTCATGGCGGCGATGGAGAAGCTGCCCCGCGATGCGCAGGCCATCGCCGCCCGTCGTGCCCGGATCGCCTCGCTGGCCGAGACGAACCGCAAGGCCGTCATCGCCGAGGCCGAGAAGGGCGCCGGCGGCCCGATGAGCAAGGAATGGGTCAGCCTGTGCGTCGGCCGCGCCATCAAGGGCAGGAAGGCGACGATCTTCCATGAACTCGGCCTGCCGCTCGGCCCGCTGGATCTCGAGGATCACAACAGCTTCTTCAAGGAGCCCCATTCCGGCGGCCTCGGCTGGGGCCTGCCTGCGGCGCTCGGGGCTCAGCTGGCGGAACGCGACCGGCTGGTTTTTGCCACGATGGGCGATGGCAGCTACATGTTCGCCAATCCGACCGCGTGCCATATGATCGCCGAGGCGATGGAACTGCCGGTCATCACCCTGGTGCTCAACAATGAAGAATGGGGTGCGGTGCGGACATCCGTCGCCGGGCTCTACAAGGGAGGGCTCACCTCGACATCGAACGACGTGCCCATGACGCGCCTGCAGCCGAGCCCGGATTTCACCAGGACGGCTGAGGCCAGCCGGGCCTACACGGAAACCGTGACCACCGGCGACGCGCTGCCCTCAGCACTGGAACGTGCAATTCGCGTGGCGACGGAAGACAAGCGGCAAGTGCTTCTCAATATCCTGATCGCCCCGACCGGATCGCACTGACGAGGCTCGACGTGCTTGTGCCCGCACCGGCAATGGAACCACCCGTCTGACCGAGAGGCGGCGCGCCCATGGCCTCAGCGATACTTGCGCGCCAGGGCGCGCATGGCACCGGCGAAGGTCGTCACGTCTATTCCCACGCCGAGGAAATTCGCGCCGGCCTTTCGGCAATCGTCGATATAGTCCGGATCGGTCGAAAGCACGCCTGCGATCTTGCCGGCCGCGCGGATGCGCTGAAGGGCGCCGACTACGGCCTCCTTGACTTCCGCCTCGTTCGGTTTGCCGATATGCCCCATGTCGGCGGCAAGGTCCGAGGGACCGATGAACACGCCATCGACACCGTCGACGGCCAGTATATCGTCAAGCGCATGGAGACCGGCGCGGTTTTCCACCTGGACCAGCAGGCAAAGCTCGCCGCCCGCCGACGTCAGGTAATCGGGAATGGCGGCAAAGCGGGATGCCCGTGCCAGGGCGGCGCCGACACCGCGGAAACCGATCGGCGGATACTGCATTGCCCGGAAGGTCCGATCGGCCTGTGCGGCAGTTTCCACCATCGGGACGAGCAGGGTCTGGGCGCCGATGTCGAGGACCTGCTTGATCTTGACCGGGTCGTCGTCGGGAAGGCGGACAACCGGGGAGGGGCCCTTGCCCTCGATCGCCGCCAGCTGTGCCGACAGCGACCGCAGGTCGTTCGGCGCATGCTCACCATCGATCAGCAGCCAATCGAATTCGGCGGTAGCGGAAATCTCCGCCAGGTAGGGATCCGCCAGTCCGATCCAGCAACCGATGCAGGTTTCGCCGGATTGAAGGCGTTTCTTGAGGGTGTTTTCCGGCGCGGGCATGAAAATCCTATCCAAAAGTCACTTTGACGGAGCCGAACGGCCCGAAATCGGCCTCGAACTCAGCTCCGGCCGGCGCTTCGACCGGCCTGACGAAGGAGCCGGACAGCACGATCTCGCCGGCGGCAATGCCAGCACCATAGCGCGCAAGGCGGCGCACCAGCCACAAGATTCCTGCCACCGGATCGTCCAGCACGCCGGCTCCCAGACCGGTTTCCTCGACCACGCCGTTCCGCTTGACGATCGCACCGACCCGGCGCAGATCGAATGCATCGACGGCGTGACGCTGCGCACCGAGCACGATGCCGGCGTTGGCCGCGTTGTCGGAGACCGTGTCGGTGATCAGGCGGGCCTTGCCGGTAACCGGATCCGCGCGCTGGATGCGGGTGTCGAGAATCTCGATCGACGGGGCGACATGTTCTGTTGCCGCAACAACGTCGTCACGGGTCACCTGTTCGCCCTTCAGCGGCTGCTTCATGATGAAGGCAATCTCCGCCTCGATACGCGGCTGAATGAAGCGCCCGGCGGGAATGGTGGTGCCGTCGGCAAACAGCATGTCGTCGAGGAGGACGCCGGAATCCGGTGTTTCGATATTCAGTGCCTGCTGCATGGCGCGCGACGTGAGGCCGATTTTCCAGCCGATGCCCTTGCGGCCTTCGGCTTTCTTGCGCGCGATGAGCGCCGCTTGCACCGCGTAGGCATCGTCGAGCGTCATGCCCGGATGGGCAAGACTGAGCAGGCCGCATTGCTCGCCGGCCTTTTCCGCCTTCAGCAGTTTCGCCGCAGCGTCCTCGATAGCATCCGGTGTCATTCGTCAACCACTCCATTGCGCAGCACGCCAATGCCCTGCGCCGCCACTTCGACAGTATCGCCTGGAATGAGATATCGGGGCGGATCGAAGCGTGCGCCGGCACCGGTTGGCGTGCCGGTGACGATTATGTCGCCGGGAACCAGTGTCGTGAAGGTCGATATATAGGCGATTTGCCGGGCCACGGGAAAGAGCATGCGGCCGGTGCGGTCGTCCTGGCGCAGCTCGCCGTTGACCCGGGTCTGCAGCTGAATATCGGCAATCTGGTCCGGTCCGCGATACGGGACAAGCCAGGGCCCCATGGCCCCCGAACCATCCCAGTTCTTGCCCTGTGTGACATTAAACTTCGCGTGCCGCACCCAGTCCCGCAACGTCCCCTCGTTGCACAGCGTCAGCGCCGCGATGTGGGAGAGGGCGCTGCGTTCCGCAATGCGGCGGCCGCCTTTGCCGATGACGATGGCGATCTCGCCCTCGTAGTCGAGTTGCGGCGTTTCCGGCGGACGGGTCAGAGGCGTCTCATGGCCCACGAAGGACCGCGGAAACCGGATGAACAGGCTCATGTTGGGCGGGGCTTCCTGCCCGTCCTTGTACTCGGCGTTGCGATCGGGGAAGTTCACGCCGACGCAGATGATTTTCTCCGGATCGGGAATAGGTATCTCCCAACGGAATGCCCCGTTCTTATGGGTCGGGGAACGTCCTTCGGCGGCCGCCAGCACAGTCCCGAGCGCATCGGCCTCGATCACCTGGCGCAATGTCTTCCACTGCGGGAAGTCGGGCGACAGCGCGATCACGCCATCGTCCGCGACCGCGCCCCAGAGCATTTGGCCGTCAGAAGAGAAAGTTGCCAGTTTCATGCGGATTGACCCATCTGAATGTATTTCGGAACCCTGCGGAATGTCATGGGGCGACGATCGGCTGCGCCTTGAGCTTGCTTTCCCTCAGCTCCGCACCATCGAAGACGCTGCCTTCCTCAAACCAGCTGCGCGGGGCGGGGGCGCCCCACAGGGTCTGGCGTTGCGGATCCTTCAAATCCCATTTGATCGGTTCGAGATCGGGATCGCAGGTCTGGTAGTCGGAGCAATAGATTTCGGTCCGGTGCCCGTCCCTGTCGCGGATGTAGAGAAAGAAGGCGTTGGAGATACCGTGGCGGCCCGGCCCCCGCTCGATATTGGTGACATAGCCGGTCGTCGACATCAGGTCGAGAAGGTCGATGACGCTGAGCGGCGTCGGCACCCAGAAGGCGGTGTGATGCAGGCGCGGGCCGGTGCCGTTGGTGAAGGCCACGTCATGCACGCCGCCCTTGCGGTGCATCCAGGCGGCCCAGGTGCGCCCGGTTTCCTCGTCCGCCGTGTATTCGGTGACGCGGAAGCCCATTTCGCCATAGAATTCGACCGACGCATCCACATCGGGCGAAAACATGTTGAAATGGTCGATGCGCAGCGGTCTTACGCCGCGATAGAGTTTGTATTTCTGATGGATCGGCGGCAGGCGGTCCATCTTCGAGTAGAACTCGAGCGGCACGCCGAAGAGGTCCGTCGTGCGCAGCACGCGGCCCATGAACGGACGCTCGATCCATTCCACGCCGCGTCCCTTTGCCTGGAACCATTCGGCCGCCTTGTCCAGATCCTGTTCGTCCCAGACCTTGAAGCCGAGCACACCGACGCTGGCCCTGGGCGCCTTCCTGAGGATGACGCAGTGATGCCCCCGCTCCTCCATGGCGCGCAGGTAGATCGAGGAAGACTCCTCATGCGTCACCTGCAGACCCAGCGTATCGACGTAGAAGGCACGGGCCCAATCGAGATCGGTGACCGACAGCTCGACATGGCTCAGCCTGACGATGTTGAAAGGCGGGTAGAGATTGGGTGCGGGTATCGGCATGGTTTCCTCCCTCCGGCGTCTGGTCACCGGGAAATCCTATCGGTGTGTTCTGATGCGCCCATCGCCCCCTCAGGCGCCGAGACGCGTCATCTTGTGCTGGCCCGTCGCGAAGGCGATATTCTTCTGTTCCATGTAGAATTCGAAGGACCAGTCACCGCCGTCACGGCCGATGCCCGATGCCTTCATGCCGCCGAACGGCGTCGGCAGGTGGCGGACATTCTCCGAATTCACCCAGATCATCCCGGCCTCCAGCGCATCGGAGAAGCGCAGGGTCCGCGTCAGGTCGTTGGTCCAAAGATAGCCGGTCAGCCCGTAATCGACATCATTGGCGATCGCCAGCGCCTCGACTTCGTCCTTGAAGGTGATGGAGGTCAGAAACGGTCCGAACACTTCCTCCTGCGCGATCCGCATGGCGGAATTCGCACCCGTGAACAAGGTCGGCTCGACAAACCAGCCCTTGTTGCCGATCCGCGCGCCGCCGGCCGCCAGCGTCGCGCCGTCCTGCCTGCCGGCATCCACGTATGAGAGCACCTTGTCGAAGTGGGTCTTGTCGATCAAGGGTCCGATTTCGGTCGCCGGGTCGAGCGGGTGGCCGACCTTGAGCTTGCCGATGCGCTCGACAAGTCTTGCATGGAATTCCTCCGCGATCGTCTCCTGAACGAGAAGGCGCGAAGAGGACGTGCAGCGCTCGCCGTTCAGCGAGTAGATCATGAAGATGACCGCATCGAGCGCCCGCTCGAGGTCCGCGTCGTCGAAGACGACGACCGGGTTCTTGCCGCCAAGCTCGAAATGGACGCGTTTCAGCGTGTCCGCCCCCTGTTTCATGATCATGGAGCCGGTGCGGCTTTCGCCGACGAAGGCGATCGCCTTGATGTCCCTGTGTTCCGTCAGGGCCTTGCCGGCGGTCTCGCCGAGGCCGTTGACGAGGTTCCAGACCCCGTCCGGCAGGCCCGCGTCATGGGCGATTTCGGCAAGAATGCGCGCTGTCAGCGGCGAAAACTCCGCCGGCTTGTGCACGACCGTGCATCCGGCCGCAAGCGCCGGGGCGATCTTCCAGGTGGACAGCATGAACGGCGTGTTCCACGGCGTGATCACGCCGACGGAGCCAATGGGCGCGCGCGAGGTCACGTTGAGATGGTGCGGTGAGGGCAGGGACTTTCCGTCCCGCGCGGAGGGAGCCAGATCGGCAAAGAAACGGAAGTTCTCCGCGCCTCTGAGGGCCGCCTTCGACATGAAACGGTAGGCCTGACCGGTGTCCCAGCATTCGCAGATCGCGATTTCCTCGGCACGCTCGACAATCGCATCGGCGATGTCGTGCAGGATCTTCTTGCGCTTCGCGCCGTCGATTGCCGCCCAGGCAGGGAAGGCTTCCCTGGCCGCCCTGGCGGCGGCGTCGATATCGTCCTTGTCGCCCATCGCCACGCCAGCAATCGGGCTTTCATCGACAGGCGAGACGGTCTGGAACGTCTCGCCGGAGGCGGCAGGAACGCTCTGCCCGCCGATGAGGTTCATGATGCCGGTCTGCCGGAAACGCGCGAGATGCGTCTCGAGTTTTTCCAGGTGGCTGTTCAGGTCGGTCATGAGGCGTCTCCGGCAAGATGGTCGCGAATGGAACTGTCTTTGGGGCTGAGGTCCGGATCGATGTCGCGCATCTCCATCGAAAGCATGAAGGAAGAGGACTTCATCACCTGGTCGCAATAGCTGCGCGCGGCGGCAAAGATGCGCTCCGTCGCCGCCTTGCGCACTTCAAGCGTGCGTCCGCCCCGCAGCCGCACGGATATGTCCAGAAAGGCGTGATCAGGGTTGCCATCGGCGATCACCCAGTGGGTGCAGGCGGTCGCGCGAACGCGAATGCCGGCCAGCGGGAAAACCCCGGTCTCGACGGCGGCATCGCGTAGCACGGCAAGCAGGCCGGGAATATCCAGGCGCTCTTCGAGATTGGCTGAGTAGTCGATCTGGAAATGCGGCACGTCGGCTCCTCCAATTAATTGCTTTATTAAGTAATATCGATTGCTTTGTCAAGCAATTTACGGCAAGGGAGTATCCTTGGCGATATTGGAAGGATGCGCATGATGGAGAAAACACTCTCAAGGTCGGAAAGCGCCGCGAAGCGGTTCGGGCCGACGTCCCGGTCCCTGCCGATTGCGCTTTTGCGCACACGGGAGGCGATCATGGCCCCGATCCGGGAGATGCTTCAGGAAAGCGGCATTTCCGAACAGCAGTGGCGGATCCTGCGCGTCGTGGATGAAGCCGGCGAAATCGAGCAGACGGCGATCGCACAGGGGGCCTGTCTCCAACTGCCGAGCCTGACACGCATCCTGCGCTCGATGGAGGCGGACGGCTTCATCAGCCGCAGGAACGACGAGGCCGACCGCCGGCGCACGCTGGTCAGCGTCACCGAAAACGGCCGGTCCCTGATCGCCGATCACCAGCCCCGCAATGCCGAGATCTTCAAGCGGCTGGAAGCGGAATTCGGCCGCGAGAAGCTCGAGCAGCTTCTCGATCTGCTGGAAGACCTGCAGAAGGTACGGTTCTGACCGGATAAAGTACCTGGCGCGCCGTCGTCACGACACCGAGGCGAATCCGGCCTCTAGCGCGTTCAGTATGGTGTCCACGTGCGCCTCTGAGAGCACGAGCGGCGGCGACAGGATGACGTTGTTGCCGGAAACGCGCACCATCGCTCCGTTTTCGTAGGTCGTGCGATGCACGTCGCCGATCGTCTTCTTGTCGATGGGGGCCTTGGTCTCGCGGTCGGCAACGAGTTCCAGCGCGCACATCAGGCCGTGGCCGCCGCGAACGTCGCCGATGACGGCATGTTTGTGCTTCAACGCTTCCAGCCCCCGGAACAACTGCTCGCCGCGGGCGGCGGCATTGTCCTTGACCTGAAGCCGTTCGGTTTCCGCCAGGCAGGCGATGGCGGCGGCGGCGCCGACCGGGTGACCTGAATAGGTATAGCCCGACCCGATGGAGCCCTTGCCGGTTTCGTCCTTTTCGAACACCTCGCCGACGCCGTCGGAGATCATCACCGCGCCAAAGGGAAAATAGCCGTTGGTGATGGCCTTGGCGCAGCACAGGAGATCCGGCTTGACGCCCCAGTGCCGCGAGCCCGACCAGCTGCCGGTGCGCCCGAAGGCGGTGATCACTTCATCCGCGATGAGGAGGATGCCGTATTTCGAACAGATCTCGCGCACGCCGGGCATGAAGCTCTCGTGCGGCGGGATGACGCCGCCGGCCCCCAGGATCGGCTCCATGATGAACGCTGCGATGGTGCCGGGATCCTGAAACCTGATTTCGTCCTCCAGCGCGGCAAGACACAGCTGGGCCAGCCGCGCGGGATCCGTTTCATTGAACGGGTTGCGGTAGGTATAGGGCGCGAGGATGTGATAGCAGCCGGGCATGAGCGGTTCATAGGCGGATCTGAAATTCGCATTGCCGTTGACCGACGCACCCAGCGTGTGGGTGCCGTGATAGCCCTTTTTCAGGCTCAGAAACTTGATCCTGCCGGCTTCGCCGCGCAGCTTGTGATACTGGCGCGCCAGGCGCAGCGCGATTTCGACGCTGTCGGAGCCGCCGGACGTGAAGAACGCCCGGGAGAGCCCGTCCGGCTCGAAAAAATCCCGCAGCATCGTGCTGAGCTCGATCACCGCATCATTGGTCGTGCCGCGAAAGATGGAATAATAGGGCAGCTTGTCGAGCTGTTCTGCGATGGCCTGCTTCACCGGGGCGCAGGAATAGCCGAGATTGACGTTCCAGAGACCCCCGACCGCATCGACCGACTTGTGGCCGTCGATGTCGACGATCTCGACACCCTCGCCGCCGACGATGATCTGCGGCGGGTTCGCCAGGCTGTCCGCCGGATGAGCCATCGGATGCCACAGGTGGCGGGCGTTGTGTTCCTTCAGGAAGTTTGAATCGTGCATTGCGAACCTCGAATGGACTTCTCTGTGTCTGAAATGTTTTTGCCGGATCCTCCCGGCGGTCATAATTCCGGGTAGGATCCACCCAGTGACCGGGTTGCCGACCGCGCGGCGGCGGTCAGGGCCGTTGCGATCGTGCGAAGGCGTTCTTCGTGCGCGCGCACCGCGGGAACCGCCACCGACAGGGCGCCGATGACTTCGCTGGTCTCATCGAAGATCGGCGCGGCCTGGGAGGTGACCTCGCCGTCGAACGCCCTGTCGGAGTAGCTGAAACCCGAATGCCGGACCTCCTCGATGCGCATGGACAATGTGTCCGGATCGACAATCGTGTTCGCTGTGAAGGCCTGGAGGTCGGCCGACAGGATCTGCTTGCGGAGCTTCGGGCCGGCAAAGGCGAGAACGGCAAGACCCGATGACGTGGCATGAAGCGGCAGAAGCTCGGCTTCATCGAAATGCACCTGGACGCCATGGGCGAGCGGGTCGGCGTGAAAGACCGGAGACAGCACGTTCCCCTGCAGAAGCGAGGCGTGGGCGAGCTCGCCCGTTTGCTCGGCAAGTCCGGTGACGATGGGCCGGAGGATACGCCGCACCGGATTGCTCGCTTCCCGTACGCCGGTCAGCCGAAGGATCGCGGGGCCGAGCCGGTAGGCGCGGCTTGCCGGGTGCTGTTCCAGGAAGCCGTTCTTCTCCAGCTCGACCAGGTGGCGGTGAACGGTCGCCTTGTCCCGGCCGGTCAGCCGCACGAACTCGCTTAGCCCGATTTCCGGTCGCTTTCGCGAGAAATAGTTCAGCATTTCAAGGGCTTTTGAGATCGTACCCATCGTGCAGCCTGTATTTCCTCCGCTCGGAATTGGTTTCATCTGTAACCAGCTTGACGGAATTCCAAGGGATGTGCAAGAATAATTGATACCAGTGGTTCATATAATAAACCGACCTTCCAGCAGGAGAACCCCGGAATGAAAAAACTCTCAGTGGCAACAACAGCTGTTCTCGCCGCCTTCGGCCTGCCGGCAACAGCGGCGGCCGAGTATCCTGAAAAACCGGTTGAATTCGTCGTGCCGTTTCCTCCGGGCGATCTGGAGGACATCCTGACCCGGATGATCGCGGACGAATTCCAGGCGACCTACGGCGTCCCGGCAGCGGTGGTGAACAAGCCGGGCGGCGGCGGCGGACCGTTTCCGGGCGCGGCGGAAGTCGCCGGCGCCGCACCTGATGGCTACACCATCGGCTCTTTCGTGATCGATATTCCCGTCGTCGGCCCGGAGGTCGGGATTCCGTCGCTCAATCCCAATCCGTTCGAGCCAGTCGGCATCTTCCTGACCTACCCGTTCGTGATCGCCGCCTCCAAGGATGCGCCCTATGCATCGATCGAGGAACTGGCGGCCCATGCCAAGGACAACGATGTCGCCCTCGGTCATTTCGGATCGTTTCTGATCCCCACCCAGGTCACCTTCGCCTTGGCCAAGAAACGCGGTTTCGACTATGCAAGCGAAGCCGCCTTCGACGCGCTGGACTGCAATACGCTGGCCTCGGGCGATGCGGATGTCATCAATACGACCTTGCAGCTTATCCTGCCGTGCCTTGATCAGGTGACCGTCCTGGCTTCGATCGGTTCAGAGCGGATCGATCTGACACCGGATACGCCGACCGTGGGCGAACTGGAGCCCGAGCTCGATGTGTCTCTCTGGAACGGTCTGTTCGTCCACAAGGATACCCCGGCCGACGTTCGCGAGAAGATCGCGGCAGTGGCGGCCAAGGCCATGGCGTCCGAAAAGGCAAAGAAGCTTTCAGCGGAAACCGGAGCGTCGGTCTACTGGCTCGGAGCGGATGAGGCACAGGCCCGGATCGAGAACGACACCAAGACGCTCGGGACCGTTTCCGGCCTGATCGGCAACTGACCGGATTGCACCCGCGTGAACGCGCGGGTGCCCTTCCTTTTCGGGGATCTCATGAACCGCATCAAGAATCTCCAGGATCTGTTCAAGCGTTACCGCCGGCCCGGCGACCTTGTCTTTGCGGTGTCATTCTTCGTTCTTTCCCTGTTTCTGCTGGTCAACCTGCCCGCACAGACCGCCTGGGTGGAACGGACAAGCCTCTTCGCACAGCCGGCATTCTGGCCCGCGGTCGCCATCGGCGTCATGATCGTGTTCAGCGCCCTCCATCTCCTGGGCGCTGTTGTATCGGAGCGGATCCCCGGCCGCCTGGCGGAGGTGCTTTACTGGGCGCGTTCGCTCGAGTTCGCCATCTGGTTCATGGCCTATGTCGCCATCGTGCCGCTGCTCGGCTACCTGCCGTCGACGGCTCTGTTCTGCGCCAGCCTTGCCTACCGCATGGGTTATCGCAGCCTGCGCTGGATGGGGATTTCCGTCCTGTTCGCGGTTGCGGTGGCCCTTCTTTTCAAATCCTTCCTGCAGGTCAAGCTGCCGGTCGGTCTTCTGTACGAGTGGCTTCCCGTTGGGATACGCAGCTTCGTCATGACCTATTTCTGAGCAGGGACCGATGGACACTCTACTTTCAGGACTGTTTCTGCTTGCCCGTCTCGATGTCTGCGTCGCTCTGCTGATCGGCTCCGTGGGAGGCGTCATCATCGGCGCCATTCCGGGGGTGGGGCCGGCGGTCGCCATCGCCATCCTGCTGCCGGCCACCTTCGCCATGGAACCCCTGGTCGGCTTGACGATGCTGCTCGGCATCTACGGGTCCTCCATGTTCGGGGGCGCCCTGCCGGCGATCCTCATCAACACACCGGGCACCGCCGTCAATGCGCTGACGACCTATGACGGGCATCCGATGACCCGGAACGGCCAGGCCTTGCGGGCTCTCGGGCTGGCCTACGGGGCCTCCTTCATGGGCGGCATCATCTCCATCGTCGCGCTGATCCTGCTGTCGCCGGTTCTGGCAAAGATCGCGCCGATGTTCGGCAGCCGGGAGATCTTCCTTGCCGCCATGCTGGGCATCCTGCTGGTCGTCATCGCCCATCGCGGCCAGACCTTCGCGGCCGGCATGCTCGCGGGGCTCGGAATTTTCCTCGGCACCATCGGCCTTGAGCCGGTGAAATACACCCAGCGGTTCACCTTCGGTCAGGAGTGGCTGACCTCCGGCATCGACCTGATCGTCGTGGTGCTCGGCCTATTTGCGATCAGCCAGGCCTTCATCCTGCTGAACGACCCGGAATCCGCCCCCGACGCCCGGCGTATCGAAGGCCGGATGTTCAAGGCCATGTGCGAGGTTTTCCGCTTCAAGCGTATCGCCTCCGCCGGCGCCGGCTTCGGCGTGCTGATGGGCATGATACCGGGCGTCGGCGAGTTCACGGCCCAGTTCCTGTCCTACACCTATGCGCAGAAGACCTCCAAGACCCCGGAGATGTTCGGAAAAGGCTCGCCGGAGGGCCTGGTCGCCTCTGAAGCCGCCAACAATGCCGTTCCCGCCGCGGCCATGATCCCGCTTCTGGCTCTCGGCATTCCCGGCGAGGCATTGACCGCAATGATGCTGTCGGTGTTCTACGTGCACAATGTCATACCCGGGCCTGGCCTCTTTCAGAACAAGCTCGACTTTGTCTATGCGCTCTATATCGCGATGATCCTGCTGAACGTGATCGTCGTGGTGTTCGTGCTGTTCTCGTCCAACCTGTTGGTGCGGATCATCCGCATCCCGACGCGCTTCCTCGGTATCATGGTGCTGACCCTGAGTTTCGTCGGCGTCTATTCGCTCCGCAATTCGGCGACGGACTGCGCCATTTCCGCCGGTTTCGGCATCCTTGGCCTGATCCTCAAGCGACAGAACCTGCCGATCGTGCCGATCATCCTGGGCATGGTCCTCGGCGGCATCATGGAGGTGAAACTCCGCTCCGCCATGGCGCGTGTGACAACGCCGCTCGATTTCGTCGACCGGCCGATCTCGGCCCTGATCGCCACGGCGATTGTCCTGCTGATCGTCTTCCACTTCTGGGGCGTGTGGAAAGAGCGCCGCCTGAAAGAGCCGGAATTCTCCCACGATCACGATGTTCACGATTCACAGATGAGGTGACCGCCATGTTCGATCCAGTCCGCGTCGAGGCGCTTCGCCGCGCACCGGTTGCGCCCGGCAGCCATGTCATCGACGGCGAGCGCCGTCAGGCATCCGGCGGCGGCGCGATGGATGTGATTTCCCCCATCGACGGCAGCATCCTGACGACCATCCCCAGGGGCACGAGAGAAGATGCCGAAATCGCGATCGGGGCCGCGCGGCGGGCGTTCGACGACGGCCGCTGGTCGGAGCTCGCACCGGCGGAGCGAAAGAAGATCCTCCTGAAATGGGCCGAGCTGATCGATGCCAACGCGCTGGAGCTTGCCGTTCTGGGAGTGCGCGACAACGGCACCGAGATCGGCATGGCGCTCAAGGCCGAGCCGGGCTCCGCGGCGGCCACGATCCGCTTCTACGCCGAGGCCGTCGACAAGATCGGCGGCGAGATCGCACCGACGGGGCCGGGCAACCTGGGTCTCGTCCACCGGGAGCCGGCGGGCGTCGTCGGCGCGATCGTTCCCTGGAATTTCCCGCTGATGATCGGCGCCTGGAAACTCGGGCCGGCTCTCGCCGCCGGCTGTACGGTCGTCCTGAAGCCCGCCGAAACGGCATCTCTCACGCTCATCCGGATCGCGGAACTGGCACTCGAGGCCGGGCTGCCGGCCGGGGTTCTCAACGTGGTGACCGGGGAAGGCGCGGTTGTCGGGGAGGCCATAGCGCGGTCGATGGATGTCGACGTGCTGGTTTTCACCGGTTCGGCCGCGACCGGACGGCGGCTGCTGGAAGCATCGGCGCAATCGAACCTGAAGCGCGTCTATCTGGAGCTTGGCGGCAAGTCCCCCAATATCGTCTTTGCGGACACGCCGAACCTGGACGAGGCCGTCAAGGTGTCCGCAAATGGCATCTTCCGCAATTCCGGGCAGGTCTGCGTCGCCGGGTCCCGGCTGCTGGTGGAACGCTGTCTGCATGATGCCTTTGTCGAAAAGCTTGCCGAACACGCGCAAGACCTGAGGGTCGGCGATCCACTCGATCCGGCAACGGCCGCCGGCGCGGTCAACTCGCAGCGCCAGTTGGAACAGAACCTCGCCTTTGTCGAGGAGGCCCGCGCCCGGGGGCGCAGGATCGTCACCGGCGGCGATCGCATCCTTCAGGAAACGGGCGGCTACTACATGGCCCCGACCATCGTCACCGGGGTCGGCCCCGACGACCGTCTCGCCCGTGAAGAAGTCTTCGGCCCGGTGCTCGCCGTGCTGCCCTTCGACACGGAGGACGAGGCGGTCGCGATTGCAAACGGCACCGATTACGGGCTCGCCGCGGCCGTATGGACGGCGGATCTTTCGCGCGCCCACCGCATGGTGCGGCGGATCAGAGCCGGGGTCGTCCATGTCAATACCTATGGCGGGGCCGACCTGACCGTGCCGCTCGGGGGCGTGAAACAGTCGGGGAACGGCCACGACAAATCGCTGCATGCTTTTGAAAAATACCTCAACCTCAAGACGGCGTGGATCAAGCTGTGATGTCTGCGGGAGGAGAGCAGGGGAACATGTCTGACCGGACCATTCTGGTGGTGGGAACGTATGATACCAAGGACGATGAGCTGAATTACATCTGCAACGTCATAAGAAGTCAGGGCGGCGGCGTGCTCACCATGGATGTGAGCGTCCTCGGCGATCCGACGAAACCGACCGACATTTCCAAACACGACGTCGCCGCGGAAGGCGGACACACCATTCGCGAGGCCATCGACGGCGAGGACGAGAATCTTGCCATGCAGATCATGGCAAAGGGAGCGGCCGGCATGGCGGCACGTCTTCACCGCGAAGGCCGGTTCGACGGGGTGCTCGTCCTCGGCGGCACGATGGGAACCGATCTTGCGCTCGATGTCTGTTCGGCGCTGCCCCTGGGCGTGCCGAAATACATCGTCTCGACGGTTGCCTTCTCGCCTCTCATTCCGCCGGAGCGCCTTCCCGCGGATATCCAGATGATCCTGTGGGCGGGCGGCCTCTATGGCCTCAATTCCGTCTGCAAAGCCTCGCTCAGTCAGGCTGCCGGAGCGGTGCTCGGCGCCGCGCGGGCCGTGGAGAAACCGCAGCTCGGCCGGCCGCTCATCGGGATGACGTCCTTCGGCAAGACAGTCCTGCGCTACATGGTTGCCCTCAAACCGGCGCTCGAAGCGCGCGGCTACGAAGTCGCGGTCTTCCATGCGACCGGCATGGGTGGACGGGCATTCGAAAGCCTCGCGGCGGAGCGCGCCTTTGCCGCCGTCATGGATTTCGCGCCCCAGGAAGTCGGCAACCATCTGATGGGATCGGCAATCAGCGCCGGAGCGGACCGGATGACCAATGCCGGCCGGGCAGGCGTGCCCCAGATCGTCGCGCCGGGCTGCTACGACCTGGTGGATTTCGTCGGCTGGCAGGATCCGCCGCCCAGGGTTGCGGGTCAGGAGGTCCATGCCCACAACCGCCTGCTTTCCTCCGTCATGATGACCCCTGACCAGCGGCGCGGGATGGCTCGGGAAATGTGCGGCAAGCTCGCCCTGGCAACCGCTCCGGTCACGCTGCTCCTGCCGACGAAGGGCTGCAACGAGTGGGACCGGGAGGGCGGGCCGCTCAGAAGCGCGGAAGGGCTCGCGGCATTTGTCGAGGAAATCAGGGCATCCTGTCCGTCCAATGTCAGCCTCGTGGAAATCGACTGCCATATCAACGACGCCGCCTTTGCGGAGGCCGCGCTCAAGATCCTGGACGACTGGATTTCGTCCGGCAGCGTGAGGCCCGGAGTGATCCATGCATGACGCATTGATCCTCGATTTCGGCGGTGTGATATCGCGAACGCTCTTTGAAACCCATGACCTTTCGGAAAAAGCGCTCGGCCTTGCCCCCGGAACGCTGACCTGGCGCGGCCCCTTCAATCCGGCCAGTGATGCGCCCTGGCGCGCAATGCAGGCGGGCGACATGAGCGAGCGCGACTATTGGGCGCTGAGAATGCGCGAAACCGGCGAACTTGTCGGCGAGGCCTGGACGCAATTTCCGCAGTTCGTCGGCCGTGTCCGCGGCGCCGACCCGGCCGCGGTGATCCGGCCCGAAGCGCTCGAGGCCATTGAACACGTCAAGACCGCCGGCAGGAAACTTGCGATCCTGTCAAATGAGCTCGACCTGTTCTACGGTTCGGATTTCCGGGAAAAGCTTCCGTTTCTCCAAAGCTTCGACGCCATCGTGGACGCGACCTACACAGGAATTCTCAAACCAGATCCGAGAGCCTATTCAGGCGTCGCCGAAGCGCTGAACCTTGCTCCTCAATCGTGCGTCTTCGTCGACGATCAGATGAAGAATATCCGGGGCGCCGAGCGAGATCGAGATGACGACGGTGCATTTCGACGTGACGGCGCCGGGCGAAAGCTATGCTCTCGCACTTCGTCTGATGGGCCTGGACGGCTGCAACTAAGGCGCGAACGGAGCCGTTTTCTTCGGACTGCCCGCCCGCTCAGCCGCCGCCCAGTATCCGCGCTATGTCGGTGTCCGGGCGGCGGCTCCGGTCAAGTTCGAGCCCGTTTTCGATATGTTCGAGATGATGCCTGATCCTCTGTGCGGCGAGGTCGGCGTTGCCGTCGACGATGGCCGCGACGATCTGGCAGTGTTCGTCTTCGGGGCAGGTTATCTTGCGGTTCGTTCCGAACAACCCGACGATCAGCGATGTCCGTGTCACAAGTTCGCGCACGACGCGGGCCAGGAGCGTATTGCCGTTGGCCTTTGCCAGTTGCACATGGAATTCACCGGAGAGCCGGATGATGTCGGTGCGGGCCTGGCGCTGCCGCGCCTCGTCTTCCAATGTGATATGCCTGCTGAGCACGTCCACGGCCGGCGGCGAGATTTCGCTGGCCAGCTTTCGAACGATGCCGGTCTCGACCAGCAGCCTGGCCTCAAACACCTCGCGGGCATCGTCGGCGCTCGGGCAGGACACGTAAGCCCCCTTGTTGGACTGAAGATCCACGATGCCCTGGCTCCCCAGAAGCAGAAGGGCGCGGCGGACGCGCATGCGCCCGACACCGAAGGTTTCGCACAGAGCCGCTTCGCTCAATTTCGTGCGAGGCGCCAGGCGCCGCTCCATCACAGCCGAATAAATCCGGTCGACGATCAACTGCTCTTCCGGGTGTATCTTGGCAATGGCTGCGGCACGTTCGGTGAATGGCTCGGTCGATGGGGGCATGGTTTCTATCTTAAATTGTTGCGGCGCTATTCCTAATATTTGCACAAATTGTATGCAAGGCAAGAATTCTTTGTTGACAAGAATTGTTAACAATAGCTGGATACATCTGCGGCGAACAAATCTCGCCGGACCGCACCAGAGGGCGATGCCGCCGATACGGCATCGAAAACAACCAAGCGGACATCAACTCGGGAGTTACTCATGAAACGCAGAACCCTAATTAAGGCCTCGGTGGCACTTGCTGTTGCCACCAGCCTGCAGGCCGGCTCGGCCTGGGCAGAAAACCCGGTTCTCAAGATCGGGTTCGTAGGCGTGACGTCAGGTCCGGCCGCGGCCTGGGGAATTTCCAACCAGCGCTCGATGGAGGCCCGCGCGGCCTGGCTCAACGAATTGGGCGGCTATGAAATCGGCGGAACCACCTACGACATCGAGATTGTTTCCTTCGACGACCAGAAGGATCCCAAGCGCGCGATCGCGGGCATGGAGAAGATGGCGCAGGAAAACATCCACTACGTTGTAGGCCCGAACGTCGATGACGGCGCTGCGGCCGTGCGCCCCGTCGCCGAGGAAAAAGGGATCATCTATTTCCCCTATGCCTTCCCGAAGGAGCTTTACACTCCCCCGGCCTCGAACGCAGTTCTGGGCATGGTGGCGAACTATCAGTCGGGACCGGCGATTTACGAGTATCTTCGTGACGAGAAGGGCGTGAAGACCGTGGCCTTTGTCGCGGCGAATGAATCCGACCCGTTGAGCCAGCGCGATGGCGGCGTCGAAGCGGCAAAGGAACTCGGGCTTGAGGTCGTTTCGTCGAACGTGACCTATCAGGTCGACACGACCGACTTCACGCCGGTGATCACCCCGGTGATCCGCACTCAGCCTGACCTGCTGGTGCTGTCGGGCGTATCGCCCGCGCATGCGCCGCAGCTTATCCGGTCCGCCCGCGAGCTGGGCTTCGAGGGCATCATCTCGACCGAGACCGCGCAGGACGCGACTGTCCTGCAGGAAGGCGCCGGCGATCTGGCGAACGGCTTCATTTCGGTCGGCGGCGCTTCAACTCCGGAAATCGCTTCCGATGCGATGAAAGAGTTCGTGCAGCGCTACACCGACATGTTCGGCGAGTACAATGACGAGTCGAACACCAAGGTCTATGCGCTGGAATATATCCTCGAGACGCTCAAGGCGAACCCCGCCGCGATCGACGATGTCGAGGAATTCAAGAAGACCATGGATACGTTCGAGGCACCGAATCCCTTCATGGAGGGCGATGCCAAACTGCGCTACGTGGGCACGACATCCTTCGGCCAGAAGCGTCAGGTGGCGGTGCCGCTGGTCGTGAACGTCTTCCAGGACGGCGAGTTCGAAACACTCTTTGTCGCCGAAGTCGACTGAGTTTCCCGCTTCGAACGGCGAGAGCACTGAACAGTGTTTGTCTCGGGCCAGCTGACGGCCCGAGATAGCCTCAAACTCTGGGACAGCCATGGAACAGATCATCGCAAACGGCATCTATCTGGGGGCGCAATACGCGATGATCGCCCTTGGACTGACGCTGATCTTCGCGCTCATGAATGTGCTGAACTTTGCCCACGGGCAGATGTACGTGCTGGGCGGCTTCGTCACCTACACAATCTACGGGCAACTGGGATTGCCCTACGTGGTGGCGCTCCTGGCGTCATGCGTCACGCTCGCGGTTCTTGGCGCACTGATCGAGAAATTCCTCTTCGGACCGGTGATCAGGCGATCGTCTCGCGAGGAGAGCACCATGCTGCTGGCGGCCGGTCTCGCGTTCCTCCTGGACGCGGTGATCCTGCTGCTCTTCGGAGAAAAGCAGCGCGGGGTGCCGAAAATCGTCGATGGCGTGCTGAACTGGGACTTCCGGATCATCATGCCCTATGACCGCATTCTGATCTGCCTCCTGGCGATCCTTTCAATCGTCGCCTTCATCTCGTTCATGCAATTCACCAAGACCGGGCGTGCTCTGCGCGCGCTTGCGCAGGATCGCGTGGCTGCCCAGCTGATGGGCGTGAATGTCGAACGGTATTCGATGATCGGCTTCGCGCTTGGCGCCATGCTGGCCGGACTGGTCGGCGGGCTCCTGGTCACCATCACCGGGATCAACCTCGGGATGGGAGGGCCGACCTCGATAAAGGCCTTCATGATGGTGATGATCGGAGGTGCCGGCGTGATTTCCGGCGCCATCGCGGGCGGTATCATTCTCGGTTTCATGGAGGCGATCGGTCTCGCCGTCCTGTCGCAATACGGCGACATCACCTATCTGCTGATCTTTGTGTCACTGATGATTTTCCTCGCCATCCGCCCGCAGGGGCTGATGGGCAAACCCTGGGGCTGAACCGATGACGCAATCACTGAAAATGCTGATCAACGCCGTGATTTTCCTGGTGGTGCTCTTCGTCGCGGTTCCAGTGCTGATCGCCGCCTCGGGCCGCACCGATTTCTACTTCACCCTGACGTCCGTGGCGCTGCTCTCCATCGCCAGCGCGGGCGTATGGCTGATGTTCTACATCGGGCGGATCAACATCGGGCAGGGCGCCTTCGCTCTGATCGGGGCCTATGTCTCGGCAATCCTCGTCACCAAGGCCGGCATGTCGTTCTGGCTGACGCTGCCGCTTGCGGGCCTGTTCGCCGCCCTCGTCGGGGTTCTGATCGGGGTGCCGATCCTGCGGCTCAAGGGGGTCTATTTCGCCATGATCAGTCTGGTCTTGACCCAGGTCGTGTCGCTGACCGCGCTTGCCCTGCCGATCACCAACGGCGCCAAGGGGATCACCTCGATACCGCTTCCGGACGAGCTGTCGGTACTCGGCGTAACCCTGATCCCCGATTTCGCCACCCTGGAGAACTCGCGCCTCGCGTTCTACTACACGGCATGTATCCTGATGGTGCTGACTTTCGCCGCCATGTACCGGCTCGTGAACTCGCGGCTCGGCCACATCTGCCGGTCGATGCAGCAGAACGAAGAACTGGCCGCGTCCATCGGCATCAACATCGCCTATGTCCGCGTGATCGTCTTCGCGATCTCCTCCTTCTTCGGAGGCATCGGCGGGGCGATGTTCGGCTCCATTGCGCAATCGGTCTATCCGTCGACCTTCGTTGTCACCGACAGCGTGAATTTCATGCTCAACTGCTTCCTCGGCGGACTTGGTTACGTCTTCGGGCCGATGCTGGGAACCCTGGTACTCTATTTCGGCTGGGACCTGATGTTCGAACTCGGCCGATTCCAGCTGCTTGTCTATTCCAGCGTGCTCATCATGCTGATGCTGGTGCTGCCGAACGGGCTCTTGAGCCTGAAGCTGCCGCGCTTTGCAGGAGCAGGCAAATGAGCGCGCTGCTGGAGGTTCGCCACCTGACCAAGAAATTCGGTGGCCTGACGGCAAACCGCGACATCTCGTTCAGCGTCAAGGAACACGAGATCCTGTCCGTGATCGGACCGAACGGGGCCGGCAAGTCGACGCTGTTCAAGATGATCTCCTCGTTCCTGCCCACCACATCGGGCGAAGTGCTCTACAGGGGCGAGCGGATCTCGAACCTGAAACCCCATATCGTCGCGCGCAAGGGCGTGGTCCGCACCTTTCAGGAAACCACGATCTTCAAGTCGATGACTGTGCGCGAAAGCATTATCGTCGCCCAGCACCTCAGGTCGAGAGCCTCGCTTGCCGGCTATTTCTGGCGTTCGAAAACCGCCCAGGAGGATATCGAGAGCTTTGGCCGGTATGCCGACGACCTGCTCGAATTCCTGGGAATGTCCGCGCTTGCCGGCGAACTTGCCTCGAATCTGCCCCAGGGCAGCCTGCGGGCGCTCGGCATTGCCATCGGGCTGGCGACCGACCCCAAGGTCCTGCTGCTCGACGAACCCTTCGCGGGCATGAATCACGACGAGACCATGCGCATGGTGGCACTCGTGCGCAAGGTCCGCGACGACCGGGGCGTCACGGTGCTTCTGGTCGAACACGACATGGCGGCGGTGATGTCGATTTCCGATCGGATTGTCGTGCTGAATTTCGGTGAGATGATCGCGGAAGGCACCCCTCAGGAAATCCAGTCGGATGACAAGGTCATCGAGGCCTACCTCGGCAGCGCCGACGACGAGATCGGAATGTAACCCATGAGCAAGATGCTGGAATTTCACGATGTCGAGCTCTACTACGACCACGTCTACGCGTTGCGCGGCGTTTCGATCGACCTTGACCAGGGCGAAACGGTCGCCCTGATCGGCGCAAACGGGGCGGGCAAGACATCGATCCTGCGGGCGATCACCGGGCTCGCCCGCCCGCGGACCGGTTCGATTCGTTTCGAGGGCGAAGAGATCGCAGGCGCGAACCCCGCCGACGTCGTCGCCCGCGGCATCGCCATGGTGCCCGAAGGGCGAAGGGTCTTTCCTTATATGAGCGTGAAGGACAACCTGCTGATGGGAGCGTTCACGCGCTCGGACAAGAAAGACATCCAGCAAACGCTCGACCGCGTGCTCGAACGCTTCCCGCGGCTGAAGGAACGCTACAGCCAGACGGCGGGCACGCTTTCGGGAGGAGAGCAGCAGATGATGGTGATCGGCCGGGCGCTGATGGCAAAGCCGCGCCTGCTTCTGCTCGACGAACCCTCGCTCGGGATCGCGCCCAAACTGGTGCAGGACATTGCCCGTTCGATCGTTTCGATCAACCGCGAAGAAGGCGTGTCGGTGCTTCTCGTCGAGCAGAACTCGCGCATGGCGCTTTCCATCTCGAACCGCGCCTATGCGCTGACCACCGGCAACGTGGTGATCGAAGGCAATTCGAAGGAATTGATGACCGATCCGCGCATCAAGGCCGCCTATCTGGGCGGCGAGGTCTGAGCCATGCGGATACTCGTCGTCAATCCGAACTCGACCGGTTCCATGACCGCCAAGATTGCCGCGGCCGCGCGTCGCGTGGCCCGGCCGGATACCCAGATCGTCGCCACCAACCCGGCCGACTCCCCGCCCAGCATCCAGGGCTTTCTGGATGCAGCCCTTTGCGTGCCCGGTCTCCTCGACGAGGTGCGCCGGGCCCGGGATTATGACGCCGTCGTCGTTGCGTGTTTCGACGATACCGGTGTCGATGCGCTCCGCTGTGTGGTGGATGTCCCGGTGATCGGGATCGGCGAGGCTGCCTATCACGCCGCCGCGATGGTGAGCACGAAGTTCAGCGTCGTGACGACGCTTTCGAGGTCGGTCGCGGGGCTCGAGGCCAATCTGCTGCGCTACGGCCTGGACCGAAGATGCGGCCGGGTGCGGGCCAGTGACGTTCCGGTACTGAAACTGGAGGAAGGCGACGAAACCACCATCGACAGGATACGCAGGGAAATCGAGGCGGCCATAACCGAAGACGGCGCAGAAGCCATCGTGCTTGGTTGCGCCGGCATGACCGACCTGATGTCGCGCCTCTCGGAGGAATTTCAGGTGCCTGTGATAGATGGCGTCACCTGCGGCGTGACGATGGCCGAGGCGCTCGTTGCGAGCGGGCTCAAGACGTCCAAGAAGCGGACCTATTCGCTGGCCTGAGTTGCGACCCGCGCAGGATACGGGCTTTATTGCCTGGCAAAATACGCGGGATGCGCATCCCTGATGGCATTCGCCGAAGCAAGGGTGCCGGTGAGGTGATGGCGCACGCTCTGCTCGGCGGCGGCCAGGTCACTGTTGGAAATGGCGCTCAGGATTTTCTCGTGCGAGGCGAGAACCTGGCTCATCTTGCCGGGATCGGGCAAATTGAGCATGCGCAGCCGGTCGATATGTCCTGACCGTCCGGCGATCAGATGCCACAAGGACGGCACCCCCGCCGCCTCGAACAGGGACAGATGGAAGAGACGGTCCAGGGCCGTGAATTCGGCGATATCCTGATCCTCACCGGCCATCTTCTGCATTCTCAGAATCCGCGAGGTCGGAAGCAGCAATTCGGCACTGCTCGTGCTGGCGAGCGTTCTTGCGACTTCCAGTTCCACTCCGAGCCGAAGAAACTGCGTATCGCGCGCATGCTCGATGTCGATCTTGGAGACCACGGTCTTGGACTGCGGGAAGGAAATCACCAGGCCTTCCTTCTCCAGTTCCTGGATGGCTTCACGCACCGGCGACTGGCTGACCTCATGCTCCCTGGCGAGGTCCGCGCGCGAAAGGACCGTGTCCGGCGGCAGGTCCAGGGAGATGATGAGGCCCCTCAACTTTGCATAGACCCGTCCGGCTGCCGAACCATGGTGAATAGGTCCGGTGCCGTCGGCTGACGTCCTCACCAAGACTTCCGATAGGGAACGGACATTCATGGGCGTGATCGACCTCGTGGAGCTGAATACCAAGCGTTTACATCAGACGGCCTGGAAGAAAAAGCGAAAGCGCCGGTATGGCGATCAGGATCGCCAGAAAAACCAGCAACCCGACGAAATAGGGAATCGAAGCCTTGGCAAACGCGCCGGTCTTGACGTTCAGAATGCCGCAGACCGTGAACATGATGACGCCGACCGGCGGTGTCAGACCGCCGATATTGATGAGCGTGACCATCAGGATCCCCATGTGGATCGGGTCGTAACCGGCGTGCACCAGCACGGGCAGGACGATGGGTGTCACCAGAAGGATATTGGCGGCACCTTCCAGAAACATGCCGCTGACCAGCAAGAGCAGCAACACTAGGACCAGTATGAACAGAGGATCTTCGGTCAGGGACGTGACGAGAGAGGCGACCTGCTGCGGCCCCCGTTCGATGGTAACCGCGTAACCGAGAACCGCGGCCATCATGATCAGCAGCATGACCATGCCCAGGTCGGTCACCGAACCCTTGACGGCATCGTACAGCTTTGCCGGCGTCAACTCGCGATAGACGAAGAAGCCGACGAACAAGGCGTAAAAGACGAGAAAGGCGCCAGCCTCCGTCGCCGTGAAGATCCCGAAACGGAATCCCACGATGAGTATGACAGGAAAGGCGAGGGCCCAGATGCTCTCCTTGAAGCTGGACCACAGCTGCCGGGATGTCGGCAGCTCTGCGAGATCCGGCAGATAGCCATTCCGCGTGGCCACAATCCAGCTGACCAGCATCAGCGTTAGCGTCAGCAGGATGCCCGGGACGACCCCGGCAAGAAACAGACGGCCGATGGAGACCTCGTTTATGAAACCGAACAGGATCAGCCCGATGCTGGGCGGAATGGTCGCCGTTATGATCGAACCGAAGGCCAGAACGGCGGCGGCAGCCGATTTGGAATAGCCGCCCTTGGCGATCATCGACGGCCCGAGCAGGCGGGCCTCCATGGAGGCGTCCGCAACGGCCGACCCCGAGATGCCGCCCATCATCAGGCTGAGAACGATGGAGACCTGGCCCAGTCCGCCGGCGAGCCAGCCGGTGAGGAGACGGGCGAAACGAATGAGGCGCTCGGTAATACCGGTGGCGTTCATCAGATTGCCGGCAAAGATGAAAAACGGCACGGCAAGCAGCGGAAAGCTCTGCGTGGCCGTCACCATCTTCTGGATCGCAACCGTCGGAGGCATGGTGCCGGTGACGACGAAAACGGGGATGGACGCCAGGATCAGCGCGAAGGCGACCGGCAGCCCGAGCAACAGAAAGAGCGCGAACAGAACCGCGATGAGCAGCAGCATTTGGCGTCAGCCTTTCCTGCGAAGGCTCGTGACGAGTCTCACCAGCAGTGTCCGGATCATCAGCGCGAAACCCAGAACCATGCTGGCGTGAAAGTAGGAGCCGGGGATCTGCAAGGCGCCGTCCAGCCGCGGATGCATGAGAACCATGTTCTTCCAGGCGAACTGGATCAGATAGAGCAACAACCCGATCACAACGATGAGGTTGAGCGTTTCGATGGCCCTGCGCCCGACCAGCGGGACGTTGTCGAGCAGGAGGCTGATGCCGAAATGCCGCTCGTCCTGCAGCGCCAGGTCGATGGCGAAGATGCACAGCCAAAGGAACAGCAGCTGTGCGACTTCGATTGACCAGATGATCGGTGAGCCGGCTGCCCGCGCGAGCGATGCCACGCCCACCAGAAGCACCACAGCCGCAAGAAGAAGGGCGGCACAGGAAAATTCGACGCGTCTCAACATCATGAATCTCGCCTTGCTTGCCTGCGCCGGCCCGAGGGTCGGGATTAGCGTCCGAGAACCTTGTTGACGATGGCAGCTTCCTCTTCGAGGTCAAGCAACCCGTAGACGCCCGACACCGCTTCCTTGAAAGGCGCCAGATCAACATCCGACACGGTCACGCCCGCCGCTTCCACGTCAGCCAGAGATTTTTCGCCCAGATCGATGGTCAGTTGCGAGGCATGGCGGCCATTCTCGACGGCGAGATCGCGCACGATCTTCTGGTTTTCCTCGGAGATCTCGTCCCACGCGCTGGCCGAGACCACGAGGGCGGTCACCAGCTGGATATGACCGGTTTTCGTGACGTGCTTGATCACTTCAAAGAGTTTGGCGCCGGTAATCGCCGTCGGCTGCGCTTCGGCGGCGTCGATGTTGCCCATCTGGAGCGCCGAATACACCTCGCCCCATGCGATCGGAGTCGGCTCGGCGCCCATGGCGCGAATGGTTTCAATCCAGATCGGCGCGCCGATCGTGCGCATGCGCACGCCATTGAGATCGGCTGGCGTCGAGATCGGCTTCTGGGTCAGGACATGGCGCGGGCCCTGGTACCAGTTGGAGGCAAGCATCACCAGGCCCGACTCTTCCTTCAACTGGTCGCCCCATTCCAGATATTCCTCGGAAAGCGCGAATTTGTCGGCCTGTTCATATGTGTCGAAGAGGAAAGGCGCCGACATGATGGCCAGCGAGGGGACAAAGCTCGACAGGCGGGCCACGTCTGTCACCGTGCCGACATTGGCACCGGCGCGCGCCTGATCGATCATTTCGGTCGTGTCGCCGAGTTGCGAGTTATGGAAGACCTGAACCACCACTTCGCCATTGGTCGCCTCCTCGACCTCCGCCTTGAACTTTTCGAGGCCCTGTCCCATCGGATCGTTGGGTGCCAGCACCGTCCCTATGCGCAGCGTGGTTTCCGCGAATGCAGGCGCGGCCATGCCCAGTGTCAGCACGGCGGCGCATAGCCCAATCATCTTGACTGTCGTCTTCATATGATCCTCCCAGATCCGAAGATTGCGATCTCCAAACTAAAATATTAATTGCACTAGTATAGTAATTACTCCGCCTTTTGCGAGTCAAACGTTTTGATTCAGGGACGAGGCGTGCCGGAATTCGGCAATATCCCTAGCGGCCGGTCTTCTTGCGCCAGTCCTCGAACTTCTTCTGGTTCTCCTCCTTCGTGCAGGGATAGAGGCCGATGATCGGGGCACCGGCTTTCACTTCCTCGAGCACGAAATCCTCGAAGCTCTCCATGCCGGCACAGACTTCCGCGATCTCGTCGGCCAGATGAGCGGGGATCACCATCACGCCGTCACGGTCGCCGACCATGACATCGCCTGGAAAGACGGGTGCGTCGCCGCAGGCGATCGGCACGTTGATGTCGAGCGCCTCGTGCAGGGTCAGGTTCGTCGGCGCGGACGGCTTGGCGAAATAGGCCGGCATGTCGAGCGCGCCGATGCCTTCTGCATCGCGGAAACCGCCATCCGACACGACGCCCGCCGCGCCGCGCAGCGCCAGGCGCGTGATCAGGATGGAGCCTGCCGTCGCCGCGCGGGCGTCCTTGCGGGCATCCATGACAAGCACATGGCCGGGCGGGCAGGTCTCGATGGCGACCCGCTGGGGATGGTCGGCATTGCGGAAGACCTCGAGCGGATTGCGGTCCTCGCGCGCGGGAATGTAACGGAGCGTGAAGGCCTGGCCGACCATGTTTTCGGCTTTGGGCGACACCGGCACCACGCCCTGAATGAACTGATTACGCAGACCGCGCTTGTAGAGCTGGGTCGCGATCGAGGCCGTGGAGATCCGCTTGAGCCTGGCCCGTGTCTCGTCGGAAAGAATGTAGTCGCTCATCATGTCCTCAATAAATATCGGGTTCGCCCGCGGTGCGGCCGAAGTCTGATTGCAGGAAATCGAAATCACAGCCCTTGTCGGCCTGCGTGACATGGCGCTGGAACAGGTAGCCATAGCCGCGCTCGTAGCGCGGCTTGGGCGCTACCCATGCCGCCCTGCGCCGCTCGATCTCGTCGGCATCCACCAGCATGTCGAGCGTGCGGTTCGGCAGATCGAGACGTACGGTGTCGCCGGTCCTCAAAAGCGCCAGTGGACCGCCGACATAGCTTTCAGGCGCGACGTGCAGGACGCAGGCACCGTAGGACGTCCCCGACATGCGCGCATCCGATATGCGCAGCATGTCCCGGTGGCCCTTTCGTATCAGTGCCCTGGGGATCGGCAGCATGCCCCATTCTGGAAAGCCGGGACCGCCCTGGGGACCGGCGTTGCGCAAGACCAGCACGTGGTCCGGGCTCACGTCGAGATCCTCGTCGTCGATCGCGGCCTTCATTTCCGGATAGCTGTCGAAGACCAGCGCCGGACCTTGATGCACCTGAAACTTCGGATCGCAGGCCGCCGGCTTGATGATCGCGCCGTCCGGGCAGAGATTGCCGCGCAGGACCGCAAGCGATCCTTCGTGGTAGACCGGGTTGGAGAGCGGCCGGATGACATCGTCGTTAAAGACCTGCGCGCCCTCGATATTCTCGCCCACGGATTTCCCCGTCACGGTCATGGCGGACAGATCGAGCCGGTCATCGATCCGTGCCATCAGCGCCCTCAGGCCGCCGGCGTAATAGAAATCCTCCATCAGATACTCATTGCCGGCCGGTCGGACGTTGGCGATCAATGGCGTCGTCCGCCCCAACGCGTCGAGATCGTCGAGACCGAGAGCGACGCCGGCGCGGCGCGCCATGGCGATCAGGTGCACGACGGCATTGGTGGAGCAGCCGGTCGCCATCGCGACGACGGCGGCGTTGCGGCAGGCCGGCGCCGTCAGGATCCGGTCGGGCGTCAGGTCCTCCCACACCATGTCGACGATCCGCCGGCCGCAATCGGTGCCCATGCGCTTGTGGCCCGAATCCACAGCCGGGATGGACGACGCCCCCGGCAGGGACAGTCCGAGCGCCTCGGCGATCGCCGTCATGGTGGAGGCAGTGCCCATCGTCATGCAGGTGCCGGCCGAGCGCGCGATGCCCGCCTGGATGCCGTTCCACTCCTCGTCGGAGATGTTGCCGGCGCGCCGCTCGTCCCAGTATTTCCACGCGTCCGAGCCGGAGCCGAGGGTCTTGCCGGCGTAATTGCCGCGCAGCATCGGCCCGGCCGGGAGGTAAATCATCGGCACGCCGGCCGAGATTGCGCCCATGACCAGGCCGGGGGTCGTCTTGTCACAGCCGCCCATCAGCACGACCCCGTCGAGCGGATGGGAGCGGATCATCTCCTCCGTCTCCATGGCGAGCATGTTGCGATAGAGCATCGACGTCGGCTTGGTGAAACTCTCATCGACCGACAGTGCCGGCATCTCGACGGGAAGGCCGCCGGCCTGGGTCACACCACGTTTTACGTCCTGGACCCGCTCGGGGAAATGCGAATGGCAGGTATTGAGTTCGGACCATGTGCTGAGGACGCCGATGACGGGCCGATCGCGGAAATCCTCCTCGGCGTAGCCGAGCTGCATCATACGTGAGCGGTGGCCGAAGCTGCGAAGATCGTCGGGTGCGTACCAGCGCGCGGAGCGCAGATCCTTCGCTTCTTTTCTTTTCATTGACTTACCCTGTGAATGCAAAAACGAGCCAGGTGACCAGAATGGTGAAGGCGAGACCGGCCGCTTCCGGCCAGTTGCCGAAGTGATGCCGATCGCGCTCCTCCTCCTGCTCGAATTCGCTCGCCGGAAGAGCTTCGTCCTGATGAGTGAGATTGTCTCGGTCGCTTTCCATCGAATTCTCCTCAGTCAAGCATCGAGGGCAGCCAGAGCGCGAGCTCCGGAAAGAACAGCACCAGGAACAGCCCGATCGCCTGCAACCCGATGAACGGGAGAACGGCCCTGAATATTTCCTGCAGTTCTACGCCTTTCGGGGCAACGGATTTCAGGAAGAAGCAGGCCGGACCGAACGGCGGTGACAGGTAGTAGATCTGGATGTTCATCGCAAAGAGAACGCCGAACCAGATCGGGTCGAAGCCCAGATCGACGACGACCGGCGCAAAGATCGGCACCGTGATGAAGATGATCGCGATCCACTCCAGGAAGGTACCGAGCACCATGACGATCAGCATCATCACCACAATGACCCAGATCGGAGCGATGTCCAGCGCGGTCAGCAGGCCGCGAAGGAACTCCCCGCCGCCGATCCGGTTATATATGCCGATCAGGGAGACGGCGCCGAGCACCAGCCAGATGATCGAGCCGACCGTCAGCACGGTCTGCCGCATCGCGTCCCGCGCCATCGTCCAGGTCAACTCCTTGCGCATGCCGGCAACGACGATCGCGCCAACAGCGCCGAGGGCGGCCGCCTCCGTAACGGTGGCAACGCCGCTATAGATGACACCGAGGACGCCGGCAATCAGGGCACCGGGCAGGATCACCCCTTTCAGGAACTTCAGGCGTTTGAAGAAAGGCAGCCCGGTCTCCGGAATGTCGTAAATCGGCGCAAGTGCAGGATTCATGCGAACACGGATCAGGATGTAAGTGATGAAAAGCGAGGCGAGCAGCAGGCCCGGCACGGCCGATGCCGCGAAGAGCTTGGTGATCGAGACCTGGGCGGCGAGCCCGTAGATGATCAGGACGACGGACGGCGGGATCAGCGTGGCAAGCGCGCCCGCGGCACAGATAATCCCGATCGAGAGCTTGCGATCGTAGCCCAGTCGCAGCATCTGCGGCAGCGCGATCAGACCGAGCATCACGATCTCGCCGCCCATGATTCCGGACATGGCGGCAAGGACGACGGCGACCACGCAGGTCTGCACGGCAACCGAGCCGCGGAACCGGCCTCCCATGATGGCCATGGAATCGAACAGGGACCGCGCGATGCCGGACCTCTCCAGCACATTCGCCATGAAGACGAAGAACGGGACGGCGATCAGCTCGTATTTGTGCAGCACCTCGCCGACATTGGCGGCGACGACGAAGAAGCCGGCGCGTTCGCCGAAATACAGGATGGCGGTGGCAAGCGAGACCGTGAGTGTCGTGATCCCGAGCGGAACACCGAGCGCCATCAGGGCCAGAAGCGATACGACGATCAGCAGGGTGATCAGCTCAATGCCCATCGGCAGACGCTCCTCGGTGTTGTGCACCCAGCGGATCACGTTCGCCGCGAGTTGGAAGAGATAGAGAATGCAGCCGACCACGAGCAGGACTTTCAGATAGGTAGGCTGGATGGAATTGAGGGCAGTGCCGGATGTCTCCATTCGCTGGAGCGCCTTGATTGCCGGATCCCACAGGGCGAGCGTCAGGATGAAGATGGCTCCCACTGCGATCAGCATCTGGATCAAGCGCAGCAAACGCCAGACTTTCGGGCTGACAAGCATCTGGATCATCGTGATCGAGATATGGCGGTTACGCTCGACGACGTATCCGACGGACAGCACCCAGGCGCTCGCGCACAGCGTCATGGCCAGTTCGGTCGACCAGACGGTCGGGCTGTCGAACCCGTAGCGCATCACCACCTCGAAGGCCGAGACGGCGATGCAGGCGAAAAGCAGCATGGAACAGCCCTGGCCGATAAAGACGCTGATGCCATCCATCACATTGGCGTAGCGGGCAAGGAAGCGGTTCATGGAAACCCTCCAACGAAAATGAAACAGGAGCCGACCGCTAGACGCGGGCGGCCTCGGTACGGAATGATGAAATTGAACGCACTGGCCGATCTGGCGGACGCAAGACGGCTGCGAGCGGCAGCGTCAAATCCCCTGGCCGATGCACCGGCATCGACCTGCGGATCTTTCCTCGCCGCTTCCTGCCGTCTTGACGCCGGTGCGTTCAATCCTGACGGGGCCGCACCCTAGTTCTTGAAGAGACCGATCTCGGTCATGTACTTGATGTTGGCTTCGAGCGCTTCCTGGGCAAGTTCCGACTTCTGGGCAAAGACCTCCCACTGCGAGCGGGCGACTTCGCGGAGCTGATCGCGATCCTCCTGGGCCCAGTCGATCACCGTGACCTTTTCGCCGGCAGCATCCCTCTCGGCCAGCTCCTTGTCCTTTTTGGAAACTTCGGCGACCATGGCGTACATTGCCTCGTACCACCAGTCGCGCAGGGCCGTCCGGTCCGCTTCCGACAGCGCATCCCATTTTTCCTTGTTGATGGTGAACTGCATCGACGGCATGGAGTGGATGCCCGGGTAGAGCGGGTAGGGCGCAACATCGTGAAGGCCGGTGGCATCGTTGTTCACGTAGGCCGATGCGTCGGCCGCATCGACGATGCCCTTTTCCAGAGCGCCGAACACCTCGGAAAACGGAATGGAAACCGGCGATGCGCCGGCGGCCTGGAACACCGCGGCCGCAAGACCTTCCGGCGACCGGATCTTCTTGCCTTCAAGGTCCTCGAAAGTGCGGATCGGCACGCGCGCCGGAAGCGCTTCGCGCGAATAAGGGCCGCAAGCAACGACATGGACCTCGCCGCCGGTAATCGAATCGGCCGCCTTTTGCATAACGGCCTCGCCGCCGCCGTCCTTGCAGAAGCCGAGCATCTGTTCGGGTGTGTCATAACCGGAAATCAGATCGCCCATGATCGCGTATGCCGGCTCGAGACCGGAGAAATAGTTCACGGAGGTGAAGTCACCGTCGAGTACGCCGGCGGCAACCGCTTCAGGCGTCTCACGCGCCGGAACAACCGACCCGTTGGCGGTCAGCGTGATCGAAATCCGGCCGTCGGTCATTTCCTCGATCTTCGGCAGCCAGTTCTCCGTCAGGTACTGGGTCGAAAAGTCGCCGGAGTTGAACGAGGTCTGGATGGTGAGTGTCTCCGCGCCGGCGACGGTCGCCAGTGTCGAGATCGATGCTACGAGCACCGCGGTCGCAGTGAATTTCATGGTTTCCTCCTGTCAAAATCGAACGGATCCTCTTTCCGTATGACTAATACACTAATATATTAGTTTGGAAGTGACAAGTCCGATGTATGGTCGGCGCAGACGTTAGCGAGAGATGCGCCGCAGGGAGGCAGGGGTATGAACAGGAAAAGCAATCTGCTGGTCCATGACGATCGCGAGATCGTCGGCAGCGCGCAGCCGCCCCGCATAAAGCGGATTTCGGCCAGTCAACAGATCCATGATGCCTTGCGCGAAAGGATCGTCTCGCTCGAACTGGCCCCCGGAGAGGGTCTTGCGAGGATGGACATCGCCGAATATTACGGCGTCAGCCAGACCCCCGTCCGCGATGCGATGATGAAGCTCGAGGAGGAAGGTCTCCTCTCGATCTATCCCCAGTCCAAGACCGTGGTTTCGAAAATCGACGTCGATCAGGCGCGCGAAACGCAGTTCCTGCGCCTGTCAGTGGAAGTCGAGGTTGCACGGCGCCTCGCACGGGATGCCGGCAGGGACGGGCTGGAAACCGCGCGAAAGGTGCTCACGATGCAGAAGGAGGCGCTGGACGCCGAAGACCTCGGCCGTTTCGCCCGGCTCGACAAGCTCTTCCACCATGCGCTGTGCGAGGGGGCGGGGGTCGCCAACCTCTGGAGGCTGATCGACTCCCGGTCGGGCCACATCGACCGGTTGCGCAACCTCAACCTGCCGGATCCTGGCAAGCCGGCAAACATCATGCATTATCACGACGAAATCGTGAACGCGATCGAGGCCGGCGATGCGGCCGCGGCGGAAAAGGCGGTCCGGGAACACCTTTCGGGCACGCTTGCGGCCGTCGACCAGATCATGGCGCACCATCCCGACTTCTTCTGAACGCAGACCGTCCGTCCAAGGGCCAGTTTCATGGGTCCTTACCAGCCATTGCTGATCTCTTCCGCCGTTCGGCCGCAATCAGCATTTCGGCGACTGCGCTGACCTCCAGCGCGTCGCCGAGTGCTTGCGTCGTGAACGCGGCAGATCAGGCCGCCAGCCTTTCGATCTGCTCCTTGGCCCCGGCAACGGCCGCTGCCTTGACCTCGTCGCCGAGGGCAAGGCCCTCCGCACGGATCACCGTGACATCGGTCAGGCCGATGAAGGCGAGCACGCCGAGCAGGTAGCTTTCCTGGTGATCGAGGTTTGCCGAGGGGCTGTCGCCGGTGTAAATGCCGCCGCGGGCCGAAGCAACGAAGACCTTCTTGCCTTTCACCAGCCCCTCGGGGCCGTTCGCCCCGTACTGGAACGTGCGACCGGCGACACAGACACGGTCCACCCAGCCCTTCAGCTGCGTCGGGATGGTGAAATTGTACATCGGCGCGCCGATGACGATGATGTCGGCGGCAAACAGATCGTCGATATAGGCGGCACCGGTGGCAAGGTCCTGGCCGAGCGCGGCATCGCCGACTTCCCCGCCCTGGAAAACGGAGATGTGATCATCCGACAGATGCATGGCAGCATCGTCGACGAGATCCCTGCGTATGACATGCGCCCCGGGGTGGAGTGCCTGCTGCCGGGCCACGATTTCGGCGGTGAGCGTCCGGCTGACCGAATGGCCGCCAAGAATGCTGGAATCGATGTGCAGAATGGTCGTCACGGGTTGATCCTCCGGCCGCCCTCTCGCGGGGGCTTTATCAGTGCGGGACAGGAAGTTCCTGATTGCGTTGAACATGGTTGGTAAGTGCCATCTCCAAGCATGACGGAAAAGCCGGTATATTATGATGCTATCCATCGGATTGTCCGATATATGATCAAGAGGAAGGCCCTCGCTGGCGGAGATACCCGCTGTCCACGTTCTCTACGGGATAGATTGCCGGACCAGTGCTGTGCCCGTATAGATCGGGATGACCTGTGTTTTATTGTAATCTCTATCGGCCCGTCCGATCGTAAGGGGGAAACATGCTGGACGGTGTATCACTTGACCAGTTGCGCATGTTCGTTGCTGCGGCTGATGAAGGAAGCTTTTCCGCGGCGGCACGCCGGCTGAATCGGACGCAGTCCGCCGTCAGCGAAACCATGGCCAATCTCGAGGCCCAGCTTGCGGTCAGACTGTTCGACCGGAGCGCCAGATACCCGCAGCTGACGACAGAGGGCGGCGTCCTGCTTGCCGATGCGCGCGCGATCGTTGCGAGCGTCGACAGCATGAAGGCGCGCGCGAAGGGCATATCCGGCGGACTGGAAGCGGAGCTGGCGGCGGTGATCGACGTCTTTTTCCCGATAACGGCCATTGCCGAGGTGGCGCACGCGTTTCGCGCTCAATTTCCCGCCACGCCGTTGCGGCTTTATGTTGAAGCGCTTGGCGGCGCGGTGCAGCCCGTGTTGGATGGCCGCGCAAGCTTCGCCCTGGTCGGGTCCCTGCCGACGCTGCCCGCCGGCCTTGTGGCTGAAAGGGTCACCAGCGTCAGCTTCATCATGGTTGCCGCAGCCGACCATCCACTGACGCGTTATGGCGGCGTTATTCCTCGCGATGAGCTGGCACAACACGTTCAACTGGTGCTCACCGATCGATCGGATCTCTCGGCCGGCCGCGATTTCGGCGTCATGTCGCCCTCTACCTGGCGGCTGGGGGACCTTTTTGCCAAGCACGCCTTTCTGCTCAGCGGTCTGGGATGGGGCGGCATGCCGCTTCACACGGTCGCGGATGATATTGCCGAGGGACGGCTGGTCGAACTTCCGATCCAGGATATGCCGCCGGGTGGCCTCCAGCTGACGATTTCCGCGGTCTACCCGCTCGCCGCGCCTCCAGGACCCGCGGGCCGCTGGCTGATCGAGCGCCTCAAGCAGTGTTCAAATGACACAACCGCGCAAGAAGCGCCTGTCGACAGCGTTGAGAGAAACCGGCCCGTCCACCAGGGCAGCCACGGTTGAAGAAGCGGCGAGCGGCGCTGTCGCCGGCTCCCGGCCCCGCTTATGTCACCGCCATGATGAGAATTTGCGCCAGGGTGATCGCTGCTCCGATTGGTTGCAGCCGGCTTGTGGCGTCGGCTTCAAGCAAGAGTGCGGTGTTGCTGTAACGGCTTAGCGGACTGTCGGCACTGTCGGTTATTGCCAGGACGACTTTTCCGGAAACATGGGCGTCCATCACGGCGTCCACGACCGGGTTCGAGTAGGGCGGGAAGGCTATCGCAATGAGGACGTCCTCGCGCTCCATGGTTGCGATCTGCGGCGCCGCCATGCCCCCTGCGAAATCCAGAAGCGAACACGCCCGTTCGCTCCTCAGGAAACCATAATGCAGGTAATCCGCGATCGGGCGCGAACGCCGAAGTCCGGCAATATAGATATGACGGGCCGAGCGAAGGATACGCACAGCCTGTTCCAGCGAGCTTCGGTCAAACGTTTTCTCCAGGCTGTCCAGGGCGCCTCGTTGCGCCTCGAGAGCGGAGGTGAGCAGTTGCTCGACATCGGGAGCCGTGTCTGTGGCGCTGACGCTGACCCGGTCTCTGACGGCTGCCTCGCCTTCGATCAGGCGCTGCCTGTAGACCTTCTGCAGGTCTGAAAATCCCGCGAAGCCAAACTCCTTGGAAAACCTGATGAGCGTTGACGGTTGAACGCCGAGCTGACCGGCGATCGCCTGCGTCGTGTTGAGCGCAATCATGTTCGGCTCCTCGAGCGAGGCACGCGCGATGCGCTGCAAATGAGGGCTAAGCCCCTGAAATCTGTCGCGAATATCCTGCCGCAATGCGTCAAAGGTCGCCGGATGCGCAGGCGCGGATTGTGGTGTGTCGTCGATCATGAACCACCGAATAACATATTTTCTATTTTTGTGAAGAAATTTTCATTGACGCGAATTGAATAAATTTTCTATCGTATGAACACAGCGTTCAATCGGCCTGGAGGAGAGGCTCTGAGCGCTTCAAGGGTCCTGTCACCAGGACCGCTTTCAGGGAGGATGGCATGTCAAATTCGAAAATAACCCGCCGCGGGCTGCTTGGCGGCGCTGCCGTTGGCGGTGTCGCGACGTTTGCAGGACCTTGGAAACACAATCGTGTCTGGGCGCAGTCAACGGATAAACCGATCCGCATCGGCATCACGTCGGACGCTTCCGGCCAATACGCGAATTCCGGGGCCTCCGATCGCAGGGGGATGCTGATGGCGATCGAGGAGGCCAACGCGCGTGGCGGGGCGCTCGGCCGGAAAATCGAGTTCATGCATATCGACACCGAAACCACACCGGCCACCGGCTCGCGGGTCGCCGAGCGGCTGATCAGCCGTGAAGAGTGCGGGTTCCTGATCGGGGCTGTCAGCTCGGGCGTTGCCAACGCCGTCAGTCAGGTGGCCCAGCGCTATGGCGTCATCTACATGAACACCAACTCGTCTTCGCCGACGGAAAGCGGGCAGAATTGTCACCGTGTGAAATTCGTCTGGGACGGCAACGGCACCAACTTCTCGAAGGCTGCGGTCCGGAACGCGATATCGACATATGGCGAAAAGGTCGTGCTGCTGACCAATGACTATGTCTGGGGGCACGACACCGCAAAGTCCACCCGCGCCCTTGTCGACCAGCACGGTGGAACCGTGGTCGAGGAAATCCTGATCCCGCAGGGCACGCGGGACTTTTCCGCGGCTCTGCTCAAGATCCAGCAGATCAACCCCGACATTGTTGCGGCGGCGGTTGGCGGGGATGACCAGATTGCAATGCGCCAGCAGGTTGCCCAGCTCGGCATGGGGTCAAAGCCCGCCTGGATCAATAACCAGCAGGACTGGCCGGATGTCTACGGACTGCCGCTCGACAACCTGTTCGGCGTGTTCGGCACCACCTGGTACTACGGACTGGATCTGCCCGGCGTGAAGGAGTTCGTCGACCGGTATCAGGCCATGTATCCGGACACGTCGATGCGTGTGCCGGGCAACGTGTTCTACAACGGCTATATGGCCACCCGCGAACTGCTGAACGCGATCGAGCGGGCGGATTCGACCAACAATATCGCCGTCATCAAGCAACTCGAAGGGCACGTCATGTCCGCCGAAGAGCGGATGCAGCACCACGTTGCGGTGATCGACCCGAATACCCACCAGGTCCAGCAGACAATCTACCTGGCAACGGCCAATGATGAGCCGAGGGATGAAAACGACATGTTCAGGATACTGACGCAGTCAGATCCGAACGACGTCCGTGATGAGGGAAGCCTCGAGGCCTGCAAGCTCGAAAGCTACGAAGACACGCCCGCTTTCGACGCCTGACCAATCGGCACCTCTGCGCGACCGGGCCGGCCAGCGGCTCGGTCGCATTCCCCTCGTGCTCGGCTTTGAGACTGAAATGGACCTTCTTCTTCCACACATCGTCAACGGCCTCACGCTGGGGCTACTGTTCGCCATGATCGCCCTGGGCTTCACGCTGATCGTCGGGGTGATGGAAATCATCAATCTCGCCCATGGTTCCCTGTTCGCGCTCGGCGCCTATTTCGCGATGGCCTGGATCGGCGGGGACTGGTTTGGCGCGAGCGAGTTCGGCATCTGGTGGGCGTCGCTTCCCGTCGGGATGCGATATGCCTCGGCCCTGATATTCGGCCCTCTTTGCGCTGCCGCGGCCGGCATGGTGCTGGAATTGTGCGTGCGCCGGACCTACGGGAAAGCCCCGCTTTACGGTCTGCTGCTGACCTTTGGCGCGGCCCTCGTCATCGAGGAACTGATCCGCATATCCTGGGGGACCGGCGAGCAGAGCCTGACGGTGCCGCAACTCATCAACGGCGCTTTTCTCGCCGGCGGCATGATTTTCTCGAAATACAAGTTTTTCGCCGCCGGCTTCGCCGCGCTGTCGATCGTGTGCGTGTGGCTCTTTCTGGAGAAGACCCCCTACGGCGCCATCATCAAGGCCGGCAGCCATGACAGCGAAATGGTACGGGCCCTCGGCTATGACCTCAGCCGGCTGCGCCTGCTGGTCTTCGGCCTCGGAGCAGCATTGGCCGGCCTCGCCGGGGTCGTCATGGCGCCGATCTGGGGATTGCGGCCGCATATCGGCGTCGATGTCATCATCCCGGCCTTCCTGATCATCGTCCTCGGCGGCGTGGGCAGTTTCTGGGGTGCGGTGATCGCAGCTGCGCTGGTCGGCCTCGCAGTCGGGATTACCGGCGCCTATGCACCGGCATGGTCAATGCTGTCGATGTACCTGCTCCTGATCGCAGTGGTCACGTTCCGCGCCCGGGGCCTCATGGGCCGCAAGAGCGCGCTGGAGAACTGATACGATGATTTCCCTTTCCGATATCCCTGCCCATGGCGGGACCCCCGTCACACTGGGGATGGGGCTCTTTCTGGCGGCTCTCGCCACGGCGCCCTTCTGGCTGGAGTCGGTCGGCCTTTATCAATACCTGGGGATCGAGGTCGCGATCTGGATCCTGTTCGCCATGGGGTTCAACCTGCTCTTCGGCTATATCGGCCTCCACAGCTTCGGGCATGGCGCCTATCTCGGCGTCGGCGCATATGCCTTTGGCCTGTTTCAGCAGGGCGTTGCCGTAAACCTCTGGGGCGGACTGCTGGCAGCAATTCTCGCGGCAGCCGTGGCAGGCGCCATTGTGGCCGCGTTTGTCTCCCATCGGCGCGGGATCTATTTTGCGCTGATGTCGATTGCTTTCGGTCAGGTCTTCTGGTTCTGCGCCATCAAGCTGCATTGGCTGACCGGCGGCGAGGATGGCCTCTTGGGGATTCCCCGGCCTGACCTCTCCCTTGGTTTCGTATCCATTCCACTCGATGACAACCGCGCCCTCTACTGGTTCGTGGCCGTGGTGGTTGCCGTGTCGGTGCTTGCGCTCTGGCGCCTCGTCAATGCGCCGTTCGGGCGGGTTCTGCAGGCAATCCGGCAGAATGAGACCCGCGCCCGTTTCGTCGGCTACAATGTCTGGCTCATAAAATGGCTCACATTCGTGCTTTCGGCCGCCTTTGCCGGACTTGCGGGGGGACTGTTCGCGATGGCGCAGGAGAGCGCCTATCCGGACGTCATGAGCCTGCACCAGTCCGGCCTGATCGTAATGATGGTTCTGGTCGGCGGCGGGCTCGTCAGCTTCTGGGGTCCGGTCCTCGGCGTCGTCCTCTACTTTCTCGCAAGGGACTTCATCGGCGGCATCACGGAAACATGGCTGCTCTGGTTCGGCCTGATGTTCATGCTGATGGTCATGACCCGGCCGGAAGGACTGGCCGGTCTGATCCATGTCGTGCGGCGACAACTCGGCCACGAAGCGGCAACGCGCTCGGAAGCGCCGAAGACGAAGGAGGTCTGAGGAATGGCATTCTTCGAGGCAAATGGCTTGCGAAAACGCTTCGGCGCACGGGTGGTGCTGGAAAACATATCGTTGTCGGTCGAGCAGGGAACGGTTCACGGCATCATGGGACCCAATGGAGCCGGCAAGACCACGTGCTTTCATGTGCTCACGGGTCACCATGCGCCCGACGGCGGCAAGATCGTTTTCGACGGGCAGGACATCACCGGCAAGAAGCCCTACCAGATCGCACGGATGGGCATTTCCCGCAGCTTCCAGATCATGAACCTGTTCGACGACACCGTCGTCCTCGAGAACGTGGCCCTGGCACTCCCCGAGTTTCGCGAGCGGGCATTCGATGTTGTCGGCGACCTGTTCGAGGATCGGCGGATCGTCGGCGCGGCATTGGAGGTGCTGGAACAGGTGGGCCTGGCCCACCGGGCCTGGGACAAGGCGGATTCTCTGCCCTATGGCGAGCGCCGGGCCCTGGAGATTGCGGTGGCGCTGGCGGCCAGGCCACGCCTGGTCTTTCTGGACGAGCCCACGTCGGGCTTGGGAACGGAAGCCACCAGGAACCTCGCCGACCTCATCAGGCGCATTCGCAAGGACTACACGATCGTCCTTATCGAACACGACATGCGCTTCCTGTTCGACCTGGCCGACACCATCTCGGTCATTCACTGGGGACAGGTGATTGCGGAGGACACGCCCCAGAACCTGCAACAGAACAAATGGGTCGCCAGATCCGCCCTCGGGGAGGTGGCGTGATGCCGGAATGTGCCAACGCAATGCTGGATGTCCAGTCCATCGAGACTTTCTATGGCGAAACGCAGGCCCTGTTCGGCCCCTCCATCAGTGTTGGCGAAGGTGAAGTCGTTTCACTGCTGGGGCCGAACGGAGCGGGCAAGACGACGACCATACGCTCGATCCTGGGTCTGACGCCGCCGCGCAACGGCAGGGTTTTCTTCGACAAGAAGGAGGTAACCCGCCTGTCGACGCACAAGATCTCGCGGCTCGGAATAGGCTGGGTTCCCGACGACCGCCGGATTTTTCCGTCGCTGTCGGGAAAGCGCAACCTTGCCCTTGGTGCCCGCAAGACCCGGTTCAGATCCTGGTCGGTCGACGAAATGGTGGAGATATTTCCCGCCCTGGATCACCTCATGGTCCGCGATTGCGAGAACATGTCGGGCGGCGAACTGCAGATGGTCTCCATCAGCCGGGCGCTGCTTGGCGCACCGGGTCTGGTTCTCTTCGATGAACCCAGCCAGGGCCTGGCTCCGAAGATCGTCCAGGACGTCATGCGCACCATACGGCGGCTGAAGGGCGAAGGCATCTCCTGCCTCATCGTCGAGCAGAATGCGCTTGCGGCGCTGGAGGTTTCCGACCGGGTCTATGTGATGGACCGCGGACGGATCGAGCACGAAGGATCCGCCCGGGAATTATTGGATAACGCGCCGCTTCGGCGCCGCCTTATCGGGATGTGAGCAGATGACAGCCATTTTACAGGTGCGCGAACTGGAAAAGATCTACACCAGAGGGCGCTTTGATCGAACCCCGACGTTCCGGCTGACGGCCGATTTCACCATCGAGAAGCCCGGTATCGTCGGCATGATGGGCCCCAACGGATCAGGGAAAACCACGTTGTTCGAACTGATTACCGGATCCAACGCCCCCAGCCGTGGCCAGGTGCTTGTCAACGGCCGCGACATCCACAAGGTCCGCACGGACCAGCGTGATCGCCTGGCGATCCACTATCACCAGTCCTATCAGGTGCGGCACTTCAGAACCTTCATGCCCAACCTGCTGCTGCAGCCTGCCGGGTCGGACTATCCGGTCCTGCATCTGTTCGACGAACCTCAGTTCAACACGCAGGACGGCTATATCGGCTTCATGCTGGATTTTTTCCGCAGGCTTCGGGACGAGAACCGCCTGGTGTTTCTCTGTGTTCACCCCAATGAATTGTTCCACCTCGAAATTCTTCAGGAGATCTGCGAGCAGTTCATCTTCGTCCACAAGGGTTCGGTGACGCCGCTTGCCGGTTACGAGGCGGTTCTGGCCCATGAGCCGGCCCGCGCCTATCTCGGCGATCTTTTGACGGAGCGCGCAGCATGACGGCATTCCATCGGGCGAAATATTCGTCTCCCCCATCCGCCGATCAGGTGCGCGAAGACTTTCCCGGCTTCACGTTCGGAACGTTTCGCGATCCGCCCGGCCAGGTCTGGGCCGACTTTGTACACGACGAGGACGAGTTCATCGTCGTGGCGCAAGGAGAGATCGTCATCACGGTCGCAGATGAGACGGCCACCTGCGGACCGGGGGACCTTGTGCGCATTCCGGCGCAAGTGAACCATACCCTGGAGACCACGGAGGCCGGCGGCAGCGTCTGGCATTACGGTTACGGAAGATTTGGAGAGACCCATGACTGATGCATTGCGTATTGCCGTGGTCGGCTGTGGCCTCATCAGCCTTTACCACATGCGGGCCTGGCGCAATGCAGGCGCCGAAATTGTCGCGGTTTGCGACACGGACCTGTCCAGGGCACAGGCAAGGGCAGAGGAATTTGGCGTTTCCCGCGTCTACCAGGACGCGGCGACGCTGTTTGACGATGGCGGTTTTGATTGTGTCGATATTGCCGCGTCGGTTGGCGCCCACGCCCCGGTAACACGGATGGCCGCGCAACGCGGTATTCCGGTCATGGTACAGAAACCGCTGACCGAAACCGTTGCCGAAGCGGAGGCGCTGCTGCGCGATGTCAGCGGCAAGACCCGTGTGATGGTGCATGAGAACTACCGCTTCCGGCCACACTACATGACCGTGCGCAAATGGGTCGGCGAGGGAAGGATCGGCGCCATACGGCACGTGCAGATTTCCTGCCGCGGATCGGGGCTGTGCGCGCGGCCGGGCACGGTGCCGTTCCTGGTGGAACGCCAGCCCTACCTCACCGGATTCCGCCGCAACCTGGTTTTCGAGACGATGATTCATCACCTCGATGTTCTCCGCTGCCTGTGCGGTCCGCTCGAGGTTGTTGCCGCCAGGTTGAACCGGTTGGCCGAGGGGCTGCCGGGCGAGGACACGGCGGCAATCCTGATGGCCGGGCCAGACGGATTGATCGCAACGGCGGACGGGTGCCTCGTGGCACCGGGCTACCCGCAACTTCACGGCGACCGGCTGGAAGTCATCGGCGAGCACGGCACGATCGTGATGGATCTCAACCGTGTCTTCGAGGTGGGCAAGGAACACGAGGCGGTCGAGGTGGACCTTCTCGGGCGCTATCAGGAGTGTTTCGACACCGCCATGCGGGGGTTCGTCGAAGCGCTCGCCGGCAACGCGCCTTTCGAAACCGACATCAACGACAATTTGGAAACCCTCCGGCTGATGGAAAGCGTCTATCGGGCGGCGGGCGTGGAGGTACCGGCATGAACCGGCCAATATCGCTGACCCCGGAAGTCGATACCAGCCGGATCGAAAACCTTTTCGATGTCAAGGGCCTGCGTGTCTTTCTGCCAGGCGGTTACGGCGCCATAGGCGAGGCTCTCTCCCTGGCCATGAGCCTTCGCGGGGCCACCGTGGCCATAGCCGGCCCCCGGGTGGAGAAGGCCGGGGAGCTTGCCTCGCGCATCGAGGCACAAGGCGGCTCGGCCCTTGCGCTGCATGTCGACGCTCAAAGCGTCCCGTCCATCGAAACGGCGGTGAATGAAGCGATTTCCGCCATGGGCGGGATCGATGTCCTGGTCAATTGCGTCGGTATTCAGCGCGAGCAGAACATCATGGACGTTACCGAAGAGACTTTCGATGAAGTCTACCGGGCCAATCTGAAATCCGCGATGTTTCTTGGCCAGGCGGTCGCCCGGGATCAGATAGCCCGGGGGAAGGGGGACGGCAGATCCATCTGCTGTCCGTGCGCTCGCAACTGGCCCTGCGCGGGCGTGGTTATTCGGCATACTGCGCGACCAAGGGTGCCCTGGTGATGTTGGTGAAGCAGCATGCGATGGAGCTTGCGCCCTACAACATCACGGTCAATGGCGTCGCCCCAACATTCATCCAATCCGATCGCATCCGTCCGCATCTGGATCGGCCCGAGTTCCGGGAATTCATTCTGGAGCGGAACCCGCTGGGGCGGATCGGGGATCCGCTCGAGGTTGCCGGACAGGTCATCGCCTTTGCCGCACCGGCGGGCAGCTACATGACCGGTCAGGTGGTCTATATCGACGGCGGCGTGACGGCCTCGCAATGACCGGGAAACTGCGCTCCGCCCGCTGGTTCGATACCGATGACCTTCGCGGCTTCGGTCATCGCTCGCGTCTCATGCAGATGGGTTACGGCCTTGAGGACTGGAACGGCCGCCCGGTGATCGCGATCATGAACACCTGGTCGGACATCAACCCCTGCCACGCGCATTTCCGCCACCGGGTGGAGGACGTCAAACGCGGGATCCTTCAGGCGGGTGGATTTCCCGTCGAGCTGCCGGCCCTGTCGCTGTCGGAGAATTTCGTCAAGCCAACGACAATGCTGTACCGCAACCTTCTGGCCATCGAGACGGAGGAGTTGCTTCGCTCGCACCCCGTGGACGGCGCGGTGCTGATGGGAGGGTGCGACAAGACCATGCCCGGCCTGCTGCTCGGCGCGATCAGCATGGATCTGCCGTGCCTCTTCCTGCCGGCGGGTCCCATGCTGCGCGGCAACCTGAAAGGCGAAATCCTGGGTTCGGGTTCCGATACCTGGAAGTACTGGGACGAACGGCGGGCCGGGCGGATAGGCCGGGAAGAGTGGCAGGGCGTGGAAGCCGGGATCGCCCGCAGCTACGGCCACTGCATGACCATGGGCACGGCCGCCACGATGACAGCAATTGCCGATGCCATGGGAATGTGTCTCACGGGAGCCTCGTCCATTCCGGCCCCGGATTCCAACCATATCCGCATGGCTGCCGCGACCGGCCGTCGCGCCGTGGAACTGGTGCTCGAAGATCTGCGGCCGTCCAGGGTGTTGTCGGCGGCCAGTTTCGCAAATTCATTGAATGTTGCAATGGCCATGGGCTGTTCCACCAATGCGATCATACATCTGATCGCGCTCTCCCGGCGGGCCGGCCATCCCCTGACACTGGAGGATTTCCACGCAGCCGGACGGCGGGTTCCGGTGCTCGCCAACATTCGGCCGTCGGGCGAGCGCTACCTGATGGAGGACTTCTACTATGCCGGCGGTTTGCGCGCCCTGATGGCGCAGATGGGACATCTCCTGGACGGCACAGCGCGCACCGTTACAGGGAAGATCCTGGGCGATGAGATAAAGGGTGCCGAGGTTTATCTCCCCGATGTCATCCGCGGGCTGGACAATCCGGTTTCCGCGGAACCCGCGATGGCAGTTCTGAGAGGCAATCTCGCGCCCGATGGCGCTGTCATCAAGCCTTCCGCGGCAGATCCGCGTCTGTTGGAGCACCGGGGTCCGGCCCTGGTCTTTGACAGCTATGCGGACATGAAGGCGAGGATCGACGATCCGGACCTCGATGTCACGGCGGATGCCGTCCTGGTCATGCGCGGGGCGGGGCCGCAGGGCGGGCCGGGGATGCCCGAGTGGGGGATGTTGCCGATCCCGCAGAAATTGCTCAGGTACGGCGTCAGGGACATGCTGCGGATTTCGGACGCACGTATGTCCGGAACCTCCTATGGCGCCTGCATCCTGCATGTTGCTCCCGAGGCCCATGTCGGCGGCCCGCTTGCCCTGGTGCGCACGGGCGACCGGATCCGCGTCGATGTGCGGGCCGGACTGCTTGAAATGGAGGTCGGTCCGGAAGACCTCGCGCGGCGGCGCGCCGAATGGGTGCCGCCTTCTCCCAGATATGAGCGTGGATATGGCTGGGCATTCACGCGCCATGTGATGCAGGCCGATCAGGGCTGCGACTTCGATTTTCTTGCAACCGGCTTTGGGGCCGCAGTTGCAGAGCCCGAGATACTTTGAAAGGAGCCCTCGAAATGGCGACCGATCGTTTTTCAGATCACCGTCCGCAGCTGCTGATTGGCGGCGAATTCCGGGACGCGGGACGCGCCCCGTCCATTCCGGTCATCAATCCATGCACCGAACAGGTCCTGTGGGAACAGCCGGCCTGCGATGCGGACGATGTTCGCGAAGCTTTGGCGCATGCCGTCCCGGCGCAGGAGAGCTGGGCCGAGCTCCACGGCTGGGAACGGGCGCGGATCCTGCGGCGGGTTGCCGAGGAGATGCGCAGCCGGACACAGGACATCGCACGCGCGCTGTCGCTTGAGATCGGACGGCCGGTCGCCCAGTCCGCAGGCGAAGTCGGGGCGGCGATCGAGCAGGTGGAATGGTTCGCGGGCGAAGCCGAACGGCTCTTCGGTCAGGTGATTGCATCGCGGCAGGGAGGGCGGCTTCTGACGGAGCCGGAACCGGTCGGGATCTGCGCCGCCTTCACCGCATGGAATTTCCCCGTGAACCTGCCGGTCCGCAAGATGGCTCCGGCACTGGCGGCCGGCTGCGCGATCCTCGTGCGTCCGTCGGAACAGGTGCCACTGACGACCACGCTCATCATGCAGGCTTTTGTGGCTGGCGGTGTTCCGGCAGGCGTCGTCCAGCTGCTGCTGGGACGGGCCCAGGATATCTCGCCGGTTATCCTGGCTGCGGACGAGGTTCGCAAGATATCCCTGACCGGCTCGACCCGGGTCGGGCAGATGATGATGGCCGAGGCCGCCAGGACTGTGAAACGCTGCTCCATGGAACTCGGCGGCCATGCACCGGTCGTCGTGGCGGCGGATGCGGATGTTCGATCGGTTGCCAGGCAGTGTGCCGCGTTCAAGTTCAGGAATGCCGGGCAGGTGTGTATCGCACCGAACCGCTTCTACGTGGAAGAGGCCGTCGCCGACGAATTCATCGACGTCATGAAACACGAAGCCGAGGCCCTCATCCTGGGCGACAGCCAGGATGAGGCCACGACGATGGGCCCGCTCACCCTTGCCTCCGGCCGCGACAAGGTCGAGCGCCTTGTCGCCGATGCCATGGAGCGGGGAGCACGCCTGGTTACCGGTGGTCAGCGCCCCAAGGGCCGCAATGCCGGCTATTTCCTGGAGCCGACCGTATTGGCGGATGTGCCCGATACATGTGACATCATGTCGGAGGAACCGTTCGGCCCGGTCGCCCCGGTCGCAACCTTTCGTGACCTTGACGACGCGATCGCCCGTGCGAATGCCACGCCCTATGGCCTTGCCGCCTATGCCTTCACCGGGGATCAGGACAAGGCCCACAGGCTGTCGAGGAAACTGCATGCCGGCATGGTCGGCATCAACACCTTCATGATCGCACACGCCGAGGCGCCCTTCGGCGGTGTGGACCATTCCGGCATGGGGCGGGAAGGCGGCCCGGACGCTATCAAGGACTATCAGAACACGAAACTCACTCACATGATGGCAGGATGATCCATGAGCTTTCGTAACCCTGTACGTGCGGTTTGGGACGAGGGCCGTCCCGCCCTGAACGGCTGGATTGCAGCCCCATCCGTTCTCGGCGTTCAGGCCATGGCCGCCGCTGGCTGGGACGCCATGACCGTCGACATGCAGCATGGAACGGCCGACTACAACGACCTCCTGACGGTGCTTCCGGTCATCGAGTCCTCCGGGGTGGCCCCCATGGTGCGGGTCCCCTGGCTTGACGAGGCCGCGATCATGCGCGCGCTGGATGCCGGCGCGCTCGGGATCATCGCGCCGATGATCGACACCCGCGATGACGCGGTCCGTCTCGTCGACGCGTGCCGGTACCCGCCTGCGGGCCGCCGCAGTTTCGGGCCCGTCCGCTCCCGGCTGGTCTGGCCCGGCTATTTTGAAAGCGCCGACCGGGAAATCCTGGTCTGGGCAATGATTGAGACCCAGGAAGGGCTGGCAGCGCTTGAAGAGATCGCCTCGGTGCCCGGTCTCGACGGGATCTATATAGGTCCGGCGGACCTCTCCCTGTCGCATGGACTTGCACCCGGGTTCGACCGGCAAGAACCGGAGATGCGGACGCGCATCGATCGCATTCGCGACGTATGCCATTCAAAGGGGCTGCGATGCGCTTTGCATTGCGGCACCGTCGAGTATGCGCTTGAAGCTGCCGAAGGCGGCATGGATCTGGTGACGGTGGGCTCTGATGCCCGCTTCATCGAACAAAGCTCCCAGATCGTGTGCAGCAAATTCCGGGACCGGATCGGCAGCACCGACGCGGGGGCGGAACAATCATAACTACCGTGACAGAAGAGATTTGATGCGCCGGGCCAGCCCTCGCAGGCGTACGCCCGCTCGACGAACATGATCTCCGGCGACGGGCGCCAGTTGACGACCACGTCCCATGAACCCGCACGCCTGTCGTCAGCGGTTCCGGTCAATCCGCAAGGAACCGATCGAACCGGCGCGTATTAGCCCCTGAACAAAGAGACCATAAAACTCGAAAAGGTGCCGTACGCCAGGTTGCTGTCCCCAAACTGCGGAAGGGCCAGCGGCGGCTGAAATGGCTGTCGCCAGATGGTCTTTCCTCACAGGTCGGGCGCACTGAGGGGTAGGAGGATTTTCATGACGAACTACGCTCTGCTGGCCGAATTCTATAGTTCGGCACTTCCCCCCGTGCGCGAGCGGCCTCTCCGGACAATGCCAAAGTCGCTCTATGCATATGTCGGCAAGGTGAGTGCCAGGCAGCAGCTGCGGTTGTGCCTCCTGACGGTTCTGGTCTTTCCGCTGACGCTGGTGCCGCTTGAACTCCAGCGCCGTATCGTCAACGGGGCCATAGAGGGCCAGAACATGGACCTCCTGGTCCGGCTCGGCGCGCTTTATCTCGCCGTCGTAACCGTGCAGGGGATCCTGAAATTCGTGCGCAATTTCTATCTCGACCGCGTCGCCGAAGGCGTCACCCGTCTCCTGCGCAAGCGCATCGCGCACAGCGACGGTTTCAACAGCGACCCCGACGAAGGCACCAGGCAGGCGATCATGTCCGCGGAAGCCGAAAAGGTTGGCGGTTTCGTCGCTGAAGCCATCGCGTTTCCGCTCCGGCAAGCCGGTGTCATGCTGAGTGTTGCCGGCTACATGCTTGTCGTCGAGCCGCTCATTGCGGCTGTTGCGTTCGCATTTCTCGTCCCTGCGATGATCGTCGTCGCGCTCTCGCAGCCCATTCTCAACCGGCTGTCGGAAAAGAAGATCATGACCGTGCGCGAACTTGGCGAGTGCGTTCTGCACGATGAGCGGGATGAAGCGGGAGCGGAGGCGGATCCTTTGATCGGGCGGATTTACGGGCTGCGGCTCCGGTTTGCCGCCATCAAGCACGCCACCAAGGGGCTCAACAATCTGATGAACCACCTGGGGCCGCTGAGTGTGCTCATGGTCGGGGGCTGGCTGGTGATTCAGGGGCAGACGGAGATTGGCACGATCGTCGCCTTCATGTCCGGCTACGAACGGATGACGGGCCCGGCGCGGGAGCTACTCAACTTCTATCGCCGCCTGGCGATGATGCGGGTGCAATACCGTCTGATCCACAACGTCAGTGGATCGTTCGACTCGGGTACGACATGAGGTGTCCGGTTCAGCCGGCGGCGCGCGCGATCAATCCTCAAGCACCGTGTGGTGCACCTCGACTGACATTCCCGACACAGTGTTGCCGGAGCCCGTGAAGGTGCCGGCGACGGGGACGACCTGGTGAATGCCGCGGGCGACGGCCACCGGGATGAGGTTCTTCGACCCGACGCTCCGGTTTGTGGGGTCGAATGCGACCCATCCCGCACCAGGAAGAAAGACTTCGGCCCAGGCATGGGTTGAGCCCGCGCCTTCATCGCCGATGAGGCGCTTTTCCGGATCGAACAGGTAGCCCGAAACGATACGGGCCCCGAAGCTGAGGGTCCGCGCGGCCTCGGCAAACAGGACCGCAAAGTCCCGGCAGGAGCCCCACCCGCGCGCCAGGGTTTCCAGCGGCGCCTGTGTCCCTTCCGTCTCCCGGCTCTGGTAGGCGATCTGTTGCGAGACACCGGTGGCAATGTCCTTGAGCAGCGACAGCGTGTCCGTCGGGCGCTGAAGGACAAAGCCTTCGACCCATTGGGAAAACCCGCCCTCGGGATCGGCATACTGCGGCGTCGTTAGCGCGCCGAGATCTGTCCAGTCGTCGCTGGAATAAAGGAACGGGAAGTTGATCGCTTCGGCCGCAATGTCGAAGACCGGCCAGACCGGCGCGGTGAGATTGACCGTCGCGCGGCTCTCGATGATCAGGTGGTCGCTCGGCATGCTGAACCGGGCTGTGGCGATGGTGTTGCCCGCTACGTCATGCGCCCATGTGACTTCGCCCTGCGGCGTCAGGGTCAGGTCGTGCGACACAAGCCGAAGCTCGGGCGTCTCCCGCGGACGCAGCATCATCCGGTGAAGCCCCAGACGGACCGGCTCCCCGTAGCTGTATTCCGTCTTGTGATACGTGGTCAACTTCGTCACGGCAGCCTTCTTTCGATTTCGGGCAAGGGACAGAACCGGATGCGCGCGATACCGGGCCTGTCCCAACTCATTTGGTGCCAGGATTGTTGCATGTTCAGGCTCGTTTCGACGCACCTTATGCAATTTGAGGGCGGACGAAGAGTGAAACCCGCCCGGCCGGGCGGGTTTTCACGGAGCGGTTCGAGAGGCGCCGGTCGCGACGAAGGCGATGCGTGCGATGATCGCCCAGACAACGGTCCTGAGCGTCAGGGCTGCGAGCGTCCGCATTTCATAGGCGCCGCCTTGCAGGACATGTATGGCAAATGCGGCAAAGACGGCGACCGTGCTTGCAACAATCGCCGCTGCCAGCCAGTAGGCCCACCGTTTGCGCAGGAAGAGCCCGACACCGGCGACGATATAGGCAAATCCGGCCAGGAAATTGAACCAGAGCACGAAGCGAACGACGTTTCCGGCCGCCTGCGTAGCCTCCTCTCCGCCGAACAGCACGACGCCTCCGGACAGGACCGTCAGCGCGCCAAAAAGCACCGCCACGGCCGCTATGACAACAAGACCTGGTGAAAGTGATCGTCCAAGTGTCATGCCAATTCCTCCTGATTTACTTCCTGATCGTCAAGGCGGCCGTCCCGCAGATGAAAAATCTGATCGAAGCGGTCAAAGATCTTTTCGTCATGGGTCACGGCAATGATGCAGGCGTCCTGTTCCGTTGCCAGTTTGCGCAAGAGATCCATGACGATGCCGGCACGCTTGGAATCAAGTGCCGCCGTCGGTTCATCTGCGAGAATGATCCGTGGCTTGTTCGCAAGTGCGCGCGCGATCGCCACGCGTTGTGCCTCGCCTCCCGAGAGTTGGGAGGGCATGGCGTTGCGACGGTGACCGACTTCCAGATAGTCGAGAAGCTCCGCCGCGCGCCGGCGCGCAGAGCCGAGGTCATGTCCCGCCAGATCGAGGACCACGGCGACGTTGTCCGTGACATTGAGGAAGGGAAGAAGGTTGTGGAACTGGAAAATGAACCCGATCTTTTCAAGGCGAAGTCGGCGCAGATTGGAACTCAGCCAGCGATCCTTGAAGACGATGTCGCCGTCGATGCTGAGCCGGCCTGCGTTCGGTTCAACAATACACCCGATGACGTTGAGAAGCGTCGTCTTGCCGGAGCCGGAAGGGCCCAGGAGCGCCACGACTTCACCGGAATTGACGTTGAGGCTGACACCCCTCAGGGCGTCGACCCGTGTGTCACGCTCGCCGAAGTGTTTGAAAATACCATCAAGCTCAATGAGAGATTTCTTTTGTGCTGGAAGCATCGTTCATCCTCCGAGAGCCGTTGCGGGATCGACCCGGAGCGCTGCCCTGACGCCCAATCCGCTGGCGAGAAGACAGACAGCAACGATTATTCCCGCAAGGACGACTGCATTGAACGGCTCCAGCACGACACGGCGCGGGAAATAGTCCTTCAGCAACATGACGACGCCGAGCCCGAACGCCCAGCCGATGCCGCCAAGCGCGAGCGCCTGTTGAACGATAAGGCCGATGATCGTCCGGTCGGGCGCACCGATAAGCTTCAGCGTGGCGATCTGCTTCAGCTTTTCCATGGTCATCGTGTAGATGATCAAGGCGATCACCACTGCGGAGACGGCCAGCAGAATTGCCATGAACAGGCCGATCTGACGCCTGGCGCGATCGACCACCGATCGGGTGAGCAGGTCTTCCTGGCCGGCTTGCGTCATCGCTGACAGGTGCTTCCAACGCCGAACCGTATCGGCTATCGAGTCCGCGGGGATATTGGGGTTCGTCCGCGCAATGACGGCATTGATCGTGTCGGTTCCCTGAAGCGTGCCGCTGCGCGCCATTTGCACGCGGGCCGCAGGCGGCGCAAGTTCGAACTGTAGGGTCTGGGCATCGCGCAAGGTCATGTAGACGGCCGGGTCGCCGCCCGAATTGACGTGATTTTTCACAAGTCCAACGACCACGAAGTCGTTTCTACCCAGTTTCAGGCGATCGCCAAGCTGCAAGCCGGCGCGGGTATCGGCGATCAGTTCATAGTGGCTTTGCGCGATCGATCGCCCGGAAACGAGAGCTTCCGGCGTTCCGGGGCGCCCTGGTTCAAACCCGACGACATACAGTCTGAGGCTTTTGCCGGCAAAAGCTGCTTCTGCCGTCTGGTAAGTGACGCTGCCGGCGTCCAATACGCCATGCAGGCGGGCAACAGCCTCACGCGTGTCGGCGGGAATGCGCGAGGATTCCGCGAACGGCCCGCGCGTTCCGGATTCAACGACCCACATGTCGACATTGGGCGCGCGCGCTATGGTGAGAGCGTCGATGACCAGCCCGTTATAGATGCCGATCATGGATAACACGACCGCCATGAGCAGGCTCAGGCCGAAGCAGGTCAGCAGAAACCGGAACAGATTATGGCGAATGTCGTGATAAGCGAGGTTCATGGCGCCTCGTCCCGGCTGCCGTTGGCCCTGCGCCCGTCCCGCATTCCCGGCACGAGCGCGCTGACGATCTCCGCTCCTTCGGGCAGCTCGCTGACGACCTCCAGTCTTGCATCTTCGCTCCGATGGCCGAAAACGAGTTCCCGACGTTCCAGCTTGCCGTTTCTGACGAGCCAGACATCGCCCTTATGCCCGTCGAACCGTGAGACTGCTGCTTCCGGGACCATGAGTGCCGTGTCGAGACGGGCAACCGTGATACGGACTTCCGCCTGTTCGCCCAGGAAAACGCGCGGGGGGCATTGCTCGCACTTGACCCAGACCTTTCGCTCTTCGTTGACCCTGTCGCTTTCAATGCCGATACGCGCCACTTTTGCCTGGTAGACGTCGTGCGGCAGCGAGCGCAGGCGCACCTCGGCCGGCTGGCCCGGCTGGATCGTGCCGGCGCGCGCTTCGTCCACGTATGCGAGCGTCCAGACGGATTCCGGCGCCATGAGCGTGAAAATCGTTTCCCCTTCCCTGACGACGGAACCGGCCTCACGGTGGCGTTTGACGACCACCGCATCGAAAGGGGCGCGCAGGGTGTGTTGTTTGAGAAGTTCCTTTTCATAGGCCAGCGCGGCCCTGGCATCGGCCCATTGAGCCTTGGCGACATCGACCTCGCTCAGGGCGACCGAATGATCCGCGGACGAGACATCTTCATCGCGCTGCGCTTCGTCGGCCTGCTGCTGGGAGACGACATTGGTTCCCACCAGTGACTTCTTGCGACGATTGGCTTCCTTCGCCTGTTCAAGGACAGCCCTGGCGCGCTGCACATTGGCTTCTGCCTTGCGGATATTGGCGGCCCCCGCCAAGGCAGCCGCCTCGGCGCGCCGCACGCGGGCTTCCTGTTCGTTCGAGTCCAGCAAGGCCAGAACGTCACTTCGGGACACCTGATCGCCGTGATCGACTTCAAGGTCCATCAGAGCGCCGCTGACCTTGAAACCCACATCTGAAAGAATCCGTGCTTCAACGGTGCCCAGACCGAAAACGCGGATCTCGACATTTTCCTCTTTCGCGACGACGGGCACCGCAAGCGGGCGATATTGAAACAGAAGATAGCCGGCAGTTCCCAGACCGATGAGGAGCGCCGCACCAATAAGCCGTCGGAAATTCCGCTTGTTCATTGCGTTTTCTCCGATGTTGCAGGTGCCTGAGCTGGCTCGCGGAAAAATCTCATGTGCATGTCGAGAAACCTGGAGCCTTCATCGACCAGCGCGAAAGTCCGTCCGCTCAACGACCAGCGTACCGCCAGCCCCTGGACAAGTCCGATCAGGATCAGTGCGGCATCATCAGGATCGAGATCACCTCGGAATTTGCCGTCGGCCTGGCCGCGTTTGAACTCGGCTGAAAGGGCTTTCCTGAAGTTGTTCATCAGACCGAGCACAGCCTTGCGAAGCAGGTCGTTCTCCGCATGCAGTTCCCGGGAAAACAGGATCGCGGGTATGCCGGGCACTGACTGGATGAGTTTCAGCTGCGCCAGCACCAGAGAGGGAAGACGATCTTCCGCGTCCTCCCTGGTCCCGAGCGCACGACGCCAACCGGCTTGCATCGCCATCGAGATCTTTTCCGCAACGCCGAGCCAGATGGACTGCTTGGTGGGAAAGTGCCGGAAAATTCCGGGCTGTGTCAGACCGACGCGCTGCGCGATCGCCTCCGTCGAGAGGCGGTCCGGACCGACTTCGTCGGACAGGTGCAGCGCCGCCTCTAGGATTTCGTCTTTTCGCTCTTCAGCGGTCTTTCTGACAGACATCGGGCACTCAGCTTTAGTTAGTTATTACTCACTAACTAAGTACGACATGTCGATTTGTCAATACGGCGCAAGGTTGAAGCGCGCCGCTGGAGGGGAGCGTCAATTATGTGGGCCGAAAGCCGAAGAACGCCGACCTAGACAGCCGTGCGCCGTTCAACATATTTGCGTACGAAGCCCTCGAGCTGCGGTGTGTCGCACTCAAAGCCCAGGGAGGCCGCCTTTTCGATCGCCTGCTGTCCGGACAGTCCTTCCTGAACGGCCATATGCATCATGACCAGCGCTCCCGAACGCTTGCCGCTGGCACAATGTACGAGGACAGGTCCGGGAATCTCTTCAACCAGCTCGCGGAACCAGTCGACCGTCTCGTTCGAGAGGTTTTCGCCGGCGACGGGGTGGTGGACATAGGACAGGCCGTGTTCCCGGACGATCTGGCCTTCCTCGGCAGGGGGCAACTCCTGCTTCTCGTCCGGTGTTTTCAGATTGACGATCGATCTGTATCCCTCGTCGGCCGCCTGACGGATGGCCCCGCCCGTCGGTGCGAACCTGGCGACGGTATACCGGTCGTTGATCCGGATTGCGTCCTGCATGGTGTATTTCCTATTTCTCTTCCTGTGTTTCGATATCCAATCCGGCACCCTTCCAGGCCATCCAGCTGCCCGGCACATTGCACACGCGTTCAAAGCCCGCGGCCGCAAGAATGCTGGCAGCCATGCTGGCGCGAAAACCGCTGGCGCAGTAGGTGGCGTATGGCTGATGGCGGTCGAGCTCCGGGAGGCGTTCCCGCAACTCGCCCAGAAACACATGCCAAGCGCCGGGGATAAAGCCGTCCTGCCACTCGTCTTCGCTGCGCACGTCGAGCGGCTGGACGGTGGGATCGGCCGTGTTCAGTTCGTGTACCGGCACCTGGGGGATCCTGGCCATTGGCCGCCCGCTCTCGCGCCAGGAGGCGATGCCGCCGGCCAGGTATCCGCCAAACTCCACAAAGCCGGTGCGCCACAGAAGCGTGACGACGCGCGGCAGATCCTCGTCGTCCTCGACAACCAGATAGATCGGTTTCCGGGGATCGAGCAGCCAGCCGGCCCACACCGAAAGCTCCGGCCTGGCACCGATGTTCAAGGCTCCGGCAATGTGTCCGGCACCGAAGGCTTGCATATCGCGCGTGTCGAGCAGTTGCGAACCGGCTTCAATGGCCTTGGCGAATGTTTCCGGAGGCAGGGCAGGCGCCTTCGGCAGGCGGCCGATCACCGATGGCCCCTCGGCGTTGACGCGCTTGAGACGCGGATAGTGTGTGGGCACCGGCGGAGCGTTCTGCGTTATCGCTTCACGAAAAGCGTCCAGGTCACCGATGCGGGCGTAAGGATTGTGCCGGCGCTCATAACCGATCGTGCTGGAAAGCCGGTCGCCGATATCCGGGCCACAGGCAGACCCGGCTGCATGGCCAGGATAGATGATGACGCCGTCGTCGAGCTTAAGGTAGAAGTCGTGAACCGTGTGGAAGAGGGCCTCGGTCAGCTCGTCGGTTTGCTCCTCTCCCAGAAGGTCGGGCCGGCCCACCGAGTCGACAAAGAAGCTGTCACCGGTGACGACGCCCCACGGCTCGTCGCGCTCGGTCTCGTGGAGGAGAAACGAAAGGTGCTCGGGCGTATGGCCGGGGACAAACCGCGCCTCCATGGTGAGGCCGCCGAAAGTGAACCGGTCGCCGTCGCGCACAGGCTCATGTGGAAAGCCGTATTCAGCACCGCCCTCGACACTGACGCAGAGCCTGGCCTCATCGCCAAGACGGTCTGCCAGTTCACGTGCCCCGCTCATGAAGTCGGCGTGAATGTGTGTCTCGAATACATGGGTGATTGCGACGCCCAGGCGCCGCGCGGCTTCCAGATAGACGTCGGTGTCCGGCCGCGGATCAATAACGGCGGCCACACCCTCGGCATCGTCGCCCAGAAGATAGGAGCAGGCCGCCACCCCTTCGGACAGGAACTGTTCGAAACGGACCGTCATGTGAATTCTCCGTTCTGGCGTCTGCGCACCGCGGTTGGCGCGGCGCTCGATTGAGGTGTCGTCCTCCAACACCTTCAGAAGGGGAAAGGTTCCGGGTCGGCGGCGCCCGTCAGGGTCAGGAGACTTCACCCCGGCCGCAAAACAGCAAGAGGGGCGTTGCTTCCTGAAGGATGTTGGCCAATGCTGTCGGCAGATGAAAAGAAAGCTCCGGCGGAATGAAGAGAACAAGTCTTGATGCCACCGACATACGCATCCTCAGCGCGGTCCAGAAGCACGGCCAACTGAGCAAGACCAGGCTTGCAGAGGTCGTCAACCTGTCGCCCACCCCCTGCTGGGCCCGGTTGAACAAACTGAAGGCGGCCGGGCTCATCCACGGGTATCACGCGGACATCGCGCTTGACCGCATCGGGGACTTCACCCAGGTCATCGTGACCATCTCGCTGGCGAGCCACCGCAAGGCCGATTTTACCCGTTTCGAGGACCATGTCGGCAAGCTCGACGAGGTCACGGAGTGCATCGCCACAGGCGGGGGAATGGACTATGTCCTGAAGGTCGTCAGCCCGACTCTCGCGGCCTTTCAGCAGCTGATGGACTCCATGCTCGTCGCCGAACTGGGGATTGAGCGCTACATGACCTATATCGTGACGCGCACGGTGAAATCCACGCGGCCCGACATTGCGAAGCTGACGGCCGGAACCGGCAAGTGACAGACGCGGACCGGTCAGTCTGCCGAGCGCCCCAGAACAGTCCGATCGGTCTTTCGGCGGCACGTTTTCAGACCACAATCGGGGCGCACCCGATGATAGACACGAATCCGGTTCAAACAGCCCACGGCCGGTCCGGCGATCGGGGCAGACGGGTGAGAAAATGGCGCAATCAGGCGACTTCGGCTTCGGCACACAGATCCGCAAATCCCCCTTTTTCGACGCAACGGTCCGCTGGGGCGCCGAGGCGTTCTCCGTGTACAATCACATGTACATCCCGCGCGATTTCGGCGATCCGGAACAGAATTTCTGGAACCTGGTGAACGACGCGATCCTGTGCGATGTGGCGGTCGAACGCCAGGTCGAGATCACGGGGCCGGATGCGGCCGAATTCACCCAGATGCTGACCCCGCGCGACCTGTCGAAAATGGCCGTCGGGCAATGCAAGTACATCCTGGTCACCAACGCGGAGGGCGGCATCCTCAACGATCCGATCCTGCTGCGCCTGGCGGACAACCATTTCTGGATGTCGCTGGCCGACAGCGACATCCTTCTCTGGGCACAAGGGGTTGCCTTGCATTCGGGCATGGATGTCACGATCCGCGAACCGGACGTCTCGCCACTGCAGTTGCAGGGCCCGAAATCCGGGGAGGTGATGCAAGCGCTCTTTGGCGAAACCATCATGGACCTGCGCTATTACTGGCTGCGCGAAGTGGAACTGGACGGTATTCCGCTGGTCGTGTCCCGCACCGGATGGTCCAGCGAACTGGGTTACGAGCTTTACCTGCGGGACGGATCGCGCGGCGACGAATTGTGGGAAAAGATCATGGCGGCGGGTGAGCCATTTGGCCTGAAGCCCGGCCACACGTCGACGATCCGCCGCATCGAAGGCGGGATGCTGTCCTATCGCGCGGACGCGGACATCGACACGAACCCTTACGAACTGGGGCTCGACCGGCTGGTGAACCTCGACATGGAGGCCGCCTTTATCGGCAAGGACGCGCTGCGGCGTATCCGGCAGGAAGGCGTGAGCCGCAAGCAGGTGGGCCTGATCATCGATGGCCCGCCGCTGAAAGGACCCAATACCACGTTCTGGCCCGTCAATATGGATGAGGCCGCCATCGGCAAGGTCACCTCGGCGATCTATTCGCCGCGGCTCGAACAGAACATCGCCCTGGCGATGGTCTCGGCGGACCATGCCGTTGCCGGCACGGAAACCGAAGTCGTCACCGGTTCCGGTCCCACCCGGGCCACGATCGTCGAGCGGCCGTTCTACGACCCCAAGAAGACGCTCGCCGCGGTCTGAACACCTCGGCCGCAAGAGACGGCGAAAAACCCCTCCCATGGGCATGATGCCTCGCTGCTGCTATAATGCTGGCTCCAGCGGTCAGGCGGAAGCGCCGTGCTCGCAGTCTCCGGCCACTCCTTTTGGCGGAAGTGCCGGCGCCTGACCGGTGTCAATGCGGCCGGGCGGCCTTATGCCAGCAAAATCAAAGCGCTGTCGGCTGGAGGAGTATCATCATGACGACGGTCCGACACATCCTCGATACGAAGGGCCACGAGGTCCATAGCGTTCACCTGGAAGATACGGTCGAAGACGCCATCCGGATGATGGCGGAGAAAGAGATTGGCGCGGTGCTGGTCATGGAGAACCAGCGCCCGGTCGGCATCTTCTCCGAGCGCCATTATGCCCGTGACGTGTTTCTGAAGGGACGAACCTCGCCGACAACGCCCCTGCGCGACGTCATGGAAAGAAACCTGATCTATGTCGCACCGGACCAGACCGCCGAAGCCTGCATGGCGCTGATGACCGACAAGCAGATCCGCCACCTGCCGGTCCTTCAGAAGGGCAGGCTGCTCGGCATCATCTCCATGGGCGACCTCCTCAAGAGCATCATCGCCGACAGAGAGTTCAACATCGAGCAGCTCGTGCATTACATGCAGGGCTCGAAGATGTAGGGGGCAGGACGGTTTCCGGCGCGCAGACCGCCCGGAACGCGGCCCTGTAAAATCAGCCGGCGTGCCGCGTGCAGGGCCGGGCCGACGGCATGAGGATTGAAGCGCCCATCACAGCGACGCGGAAATACCGCCGTCGACGAAGATGGTCGTCCCGTTGACGAAGGAAGACGCCATTGAGGACAGGAAAACGCAGGCGCCGACCAGTTCCTCCACCTTGCCCCAACGACCGGCGGGCGTTCGTTTCGCCAGCCATGCACTGAATTCCGGATCATTCACCAGGGCCGCGTTGAGCGGCGTATCGAAATAGCCGGGCGCGAGGCCGTTGCATTGCAGCCCGTATTTCGCCCAGTCCGTCGCCATTCCCTTGGTCAGGTTTGCCACGGCCCCCTTGGTTGCCGTGTAAGGCGCGATGCCGGGCCGCGCCAATGCGGTCTGTACGGAACAGATATTGACGATTTTTCCCTCTCCGCGCTTGATCATGTGCCGCGCGACCGCCTGTCCGACATGAAAGACCGAAGCAATATTCGTCTGAAGAAGACGCTCGAAGGCGTCGGCCGGAAAATCCTCCAGCGGGGTGCGGTGTTGCATGCCGGCATTGTTGACCAGGATGTCGATCGGACCCGTCGCCGCCTCGAAGTCATCCACCGCCGAACGCACTCCCTCGTGATCGGTCACGTCGAACACCAGCTCGTGAACGGTAAACCCCTCGGACCGGAGCTGCGAGCCTGCGGCAGCGAGTTTTTCCGGGTTGCGGCCATTCAGGACGATTTCGGCACCGGCCTGCGCCAGACCGCGTGCAAGGGCATAGCCGATCCCTTGCGATGAACCGGTGATCAGTGCCCGTTTGCCGGACAGGTCGAACAGGGACGGGTTCATTGAGATTTCCTTGTTTCAGGGCTGCTGACGGCTTCTTCCGTCAGGTGTGGATACCATCGAACGTCAACCGCCGGACTTCAAGCCGGTTGTTATCTGATCCGGCCCTGTCTTTCGGAGAAAATCTTGCTCCAAACGCCTCACGAATGATTTGACAGAAGACGAACCTCAGGCCTAGGTTGAGCGTTCTCAAATGCGCCACCCGTGAAGGCCGCAACGAGCAAGGCATGATGTGCTGTTTGATTTTGCGCTCACGCGCGCATAACAATCAGGAGTGCGACATGCGAACGGGAATGCGCATGAAAGGCCGCGTGAGCCTCTTTGTTGAACCCGGACGGCGAAACGGTCCGGCGGAACTTCCAGGACCGGTAACGGTCGGAACGTTTCCTCCTCGCTCGTTTTGCGTTCCGTTCAGCGGTTAGTAGAGCGTATTCGACCGCATAGGGGAGGGAGGTTTGAGCGGAAGCAAGAGACCGCATCGCGGGCGCTACAGACGATACTTCATGCCGGCGTTCGTGCTGCTGATGCTGCTCGCAACGCCCCTGCACGCCTTCGAGATCTTTGGCTTCAAATTCTTCGAGCAGGAGGCCGAGGAAGAGACCATCGGCACGCCCCAGGACTACGAGCTCGAATTCCAGGTCGCCGGCAATGGCGAGGTCGAGAACGCCCTGAAGGGCACGTCGATCCTGTGGAGAGACCGCGACAAACCCGCCTCAGGCCCCGCAGGGCTCGTCGCTATGGCGCGCGGGGAGTACCGGCGACTGCTAGACACGCTCTACGCCGAAGCCCGCTACGCCGGCACCATCACGATCACGATTGACGGACGCGAAGCCGCGGAGCTGCGGCCGGACGCGGAATTTGCGAACCCGGCCCGCGTCGTGGTGACGATCCAGCCGGGCCCGGTCTTCGCCTTCGGCCAGGCGAACATTGTCAACCAGGCGCCGCCGGCGACCGCAAAGGACGACGTGGTGACCGATCCCGCGGCGGCCGGCTTTACGGAGGGCGTGGTCGCACCTTCCACCACTATTCTAAAGGCGGGGAGGCTCGCGGTTGAGGCCTGGCGCGAGCAGGGCCACGCCGATGCGGCAATCGCCGGGCAGAGGGTGGTTGCAGAGCATACCACCGACCGGATCGACGCAGAGATCACGGTCAGCCCCGGACCGAAGGCCTTCTACGGCCCCGTCTCCGTGGAGGGTACGGAGCGGATGGACCCGGCCTTCGTCGCCTGGATGGCGGGACTTGAGCCCGGCAAAGAGTACGATCCCGACGATCTCGAAAAGGCGCGCAAGCGACTGTCCCGGCTCGACGTTTTCAGAACCGTGATCGTGG